>JAPLRP010000006.1 GCA_026399095.1 Methylococcales bacterium
TCTACAATTTTGTTTGATGGCGTCAACGATCACTTGGATTTATGCAGATCGCCTGAAAGCCGATCCGGAGCGTCGGCATAAAGTGAAGGGTCGAACCAGTTTTGCCTTTTCGGATGTTCGACGGCTTATCGCTGAAGCTGGACTTGATCAGGATTTTGATAGGGCTTGCCCCAAACCTGGCAACCCCACGAAAAATTCGCTAGTGGCCGTATTGCTTCGCATGGTGGCCTGATAATTTTCTAGGAAACTTCAGGTTAAAAATATCAGCTGTTGTATGTCTAGGAGGCTGTCCGAGAATAGCTCATAAATTACTTGATCTAACGCTTGATCACTTTCAATTTGAATTGGCGTGTAATAACCTGTTAAAATACAAAATTAATAATAAATATCAATTGGTTGCTGTATATTTACACAAGTTTACTAACTATTGATCCATACCATGCCAGCTCCTTTCAAATCAAGTCCGGTTGAATTTAATCAACACCTGCTGTTTCCCACTAATATTTTTGACCTGCTCCCAAAAGATCACGAATGTTTTCTCTACGCCGACTTGTTTCAACAGCTTGATACGAGCAGCCTTGAAAGTATTTATAGCGTTAAAGGCCAGAATACCTATCATCCCAAGCTCATCGTTTCGATCCTTATATTTGCCTATTGCCAAGGTGTTTTCAGTTCCCGGAAAATAGAAAAACGCTGCCATGAAGACTTATCCTTCATGTTTATCGCGCAAATGAATTGTCCAACAATCGAGTACTCAGCGATTTTAGAAAAGATCATGGCGTTTTTTTTCAGAATTGTTTTAAACAAACCGTCAAACTAGCGCTGGAGTTGAAACTGGCTTCCTTAGGTCATATCCGCCTTGACGGCTCCAAGTTCAAGGCTGATACGTCTAAATATAAAGCAATGAGTTATGGGCATTTAAAAGCAAAGGAACAAGTGCTACACGATGAAATTACTGACTTGATTAAAAAAGCTAACCGTTGTGACCAAGCTGAAGATAAGACCTATAAAGATAAAACCGGTTATGACATCCCGGAAGATTTGAAATTCAAGCAAGACCGATTGGCTAAAATAAAAGCAGCCAAGCAAGCCCTTGAAGAGCGTGAGGAACAGCTTAATCCAGGTAAGGCCATTGACGATAAAAAGCAGATTAGCTTTGCCGATACCGAGGCTCGCATCATGGGTAAAAAAGGTCGCTTTGACTACGCCTATAATGTCCAAATCAGTGTTGATGCTGATCTGCAAATTATTGTCGCTCAGCATATCAGTCAAAGCGCCAACGACAAACAGGAACTTGAGCCAGGCCTGAAAGCAATAGAGGATACGACGGCAAGATTACCTGAGCAACTGAGCGCTGACAATGGCTATTTTTCTGGCGATAATCTCCAAGCACTGGAGCAGAGCGGTATTAATGCTTACATTGCCACCGATAAAGGGGAAAAGATCCACAAAATACCGTTGGCGATCTCGGATCGAAAACTGATCAAAGCCGACTTCGACTACCACGAAACCGATAACACCTTTACTTGTCCTGAAGGACAAATTTTAACCATGAAGCGCGAAAGCCAAGACGGCAGCCGTGTCTATCAAGGCTCATCGGAAGTCTGTGCCACTTGCCCACTGCACAGTCGCTGCTGCCAGTCTGTTAAAGGGGAAGCTCGAACGATCAGCACCGATAACAAAGAACCACTGCGTCAACAGATGAATAGAAAATTGGTAAAAGAACCCGCCAAAATGATTTACGCTAAACGCAAAACGATTGTTGAGCCGGTGTTTGGTCAAATTAAAAATAATGGCTTTCGTGGCTTCAGTGTGCGCGGTAAAGAAAAAGTCGCCGGTGAGAATTTTCGATGGTCTGTGCGGCGCATAATATCAAAAAAATTGCCAAGGCCATTATTACGGGATTAATCCGTCCGGAGTATGGGAAGTTCATTGAAAATACAGCGATATAGATAAAAATAGACTGGATAAGTCGGTCTTGAGCCAGCTTTAGTGTTAAAACAGAGCTGTTTTGGGTGATTTTAAAATGGTTTCAGGAAAATTTAAATTTCGCTGAATCCAATTAGAGGATTATAATTTATAACCTTATTCTCGGACAGCCTCCTAGTGACGGGTATTAATTTGGAAATAACAACTGTTGGATGCCTATAAACAGCTGTTAATTTAGAGAAAACTCCCTTCGCTTGTTCTATAACAATTGATAATCAGTTCATGAACTGTGTATGTTGGTCATTAACACTTGCTAATAAACCTGTGACTTATGAGCTTTAGTCATTAATATCCGGTAGCAACCGGATGAAACGGGATAAGAAGAAAAAATTTTAAGAGATTTGATTTTTTAATGATGTGCTGGGATCAATTGATAAAATAATAATATAGATGAGGTTATTACTAAAATAACACCCGCTATAAACAAAGAGACAAAACTAGTTCCGTTTAAAAATCATTAAGGTAATATCGTCGTTAAAGGATTCGCTTTGGCAAAATTGTTTTAGCTGACCTACCAGTGCTTCAATAATTTTTTCTGGAGAATATTGGGCATACTGAACAAATAGTTCACTGACCCGCTCCAAACCAAAAAATTCGCCCTCTGGATTTTCTGCTTCTGTCAGTCCGTCAGTATAGAGTAGTAGTAAATCACCCTTGGACAGTACTGTGGTTTTCTCTTCAAAAACAATATGTTTTCGTACCCCCAGTATCATCCCTTCTGCATCCAACTGCCTGCATTCGGTATGAAAGGGGCTTAATAATAAAGGGGGAGGATGACCTGCATTAGCAAAACTTAATTGCTGATTTTTAATATCATATTGAAAGTAAAACAGCGTGATAAAGTAGTCGGCTTTATCCAAATCTTCAAATAAAAAGCTATTCAGTTCCATCAAGATTTCTGCTGGTGAACTTAATCGGTTTAGCTGTGATCGAAGTGCACTCCGGGCTTCTACCATAAACAGTGCCGGACCAATAGAATGTCCGGAAACATCTGCAATAACCATATCCAAATGTTCTTCATTTCTAAAAAAATAATCAAAATAATCACCACCAATCTGATCGGCAGGTAAGCAATAACCGGTTACTTCAAAATGCTCGGATTTAATGGACGCTGAAGGTGACAAGGAGGCTTGAATACGTTGAGCAATTTTGATTTCACTTTGATTAATGGCCAAATTAATCTCTGCCTGGATAATTTTCTGTTCAGTCGCTTTTCGGGTCGTTATATCATGTATAAAAGCACTGAATATATAAGCATTACCGAGTTTTAAAGGTGAAACACTCAATTCTATCGGAAATTCTGAACCATCCTTGCACATGCCAATTTGCTCAAGCAGCCGATTTAAGAAGGGGCTACTACCCGAACTTAAAAATTGCTGTAAACCTTGGCGGTGCGCATTTCGATACCGAAGCGGCATAATTAAATCTTCAAGACGTTGATTAATAGCCTCTGTTCGTGACCAACCAAACATGATTTCAGCTTGATGATTCCAGTCATTAATTAACCCATAGGAATCCATAATAACAATGGCACTTAGAGAGCTTTCGATAATAAGTCGCGTGCGTTTTTCACTTTCTATTAAAGCATCCTGAATATGCTTTCTGGCGGTAATATCACGATCAACACCACGCCATTTAAGCAAATTTCCAGCTTCATCGGTAATTGGCAAGCCGGTTGATTCGGTAAAAACAGGGTGGCCGTCTTTGTGTCGATAGTGATTAGTTAAGCCATAAAACGGCAAATGACTAAACGCATAAGATTTCTGCTCGACTTTATCTTGAGGTGTTAAAAACTCGGCATAGTGTTTACCGATGACTTGATCTTGGCTAAAGCCCAGTATTTGATTAACTGCATTGCTGCTATAAATATAAAAGCCGAGAGGATCTTGTTCCCATAACCATTCACCGGTCATTTCGGCCATTTGCCTAAAGCGTTCTTCACTTTCTTTTAAGGCTGACTCAACCTCATGGCACTGGAAAGGGGTGTCTTTTTCGTCTAACGCCATCATTAATAAATTTTAGACCTGACTTATTGATGATATAAAGCTAAAACCTGTTTTACATAATTTTGGGTTTCAGGATACGGCGGAATGGCGTTGTTATTTCGGATGACTGCATTTTCGCCGGCATTATAAGCGGCTAAAGCCAGATCTAAATTAGGATTAAATAACTTGATCAAATGCTTTAAATAACGCGTACCACCATCAATATTTTGATCAGGATCATTTCGATCGATAACGCCAAAGCGCTTAGCCGTATCAGGCATTAACTGCATTAAACCAACGGCACCTTTAGGTGATTGTGCGGATGAATTGTAAGCCGATTCGGTTTGTATAACAGCATGCACCAATTTGGCATCAACTTGATGCTTATAAGCCGCTTGTTCGATGAGGTCTGTAAATCTTTTCTTGTTTGTTCCGGTAAAGTTATTAAATTTCAAGGGATCAGTCAGACTGTTTTTTAATAACGCAAATTGAATAGGTTTGCTCTTAATGATACGTTTATAAGCGCTGTTTCTAGGTTCATCAGTATAGAAAACACGACCTTGGTTATCGGTATATTTATAAACATCTGCTATGACGTTAGTCGAGATTAGCGTTAATAAAATAACTACAATTTTCATCACTATACCTATACGGCTAAAGCTCAGCTTTAACCACCACTAAACCGGCCGCTTTAACTGCCTTAAACCTTGCCTCTTTGACATTTTCAGCAGTCGCTAGTGCGACACCCATACGCCTGTTTAAAAAGGCCTCAGGCTTACCAAATAACCTGACTTCGGTATCTGGAACGGTTAAGGCCTCTGCCAAACCATCATACCTTACGCCAGTGGCGTTTACACCACCTAAAATAACTGCGCTAGCCCCTTCATTATGTAGTTGTGCATTAACAGGCAACCCTAGTATGGCTCTTGCATGTAATTCAAATTCATTCTGTCTCTGGGTTACCATTGTTACCATCCCGGTATCATGGGGTCTGGGACTGACTTCGCTAAACCAAACAGCATCACCTTTGATAAATAACTCAACACCAAACAAGCCGAGTCCGCCAATTTCATCAGTGACTTTGAAGGCGATTTCCTTAGATAAGTTTAAAGAAGCGTCTGTCATTGCTTGAGGTTGCCAGCTTTCGCGGTAATCACCATTTTCTTGTACATGGCCAATAGGTGCACAAAAACTGGTTTGTACCTCACCCTTTTCATTTAACGCGCGAATAGTTAGTAAAGTAATTTCAAAGTCGAAATCAATTTTGGCTTCTACAATAACTTTACCCGTATCAACCCGCCCGCTTGATTTTGCATAATCCCAAGCAGCTCTAAGCTGATCGGCACTTTTAACCATTGATTGACCTTTGCCTGAAGATGACATGGTCGGCTTTATAAAACAGGGGTAACCAATACCCTTATCAACAGCCGCTTGCAACTCATCAAAACTCTGTGCAAAAGCATATTTTGAAGTCGGTATATTCAGCTGTTCAGCAACCAGTGTTCTAATGCCCTCCCTATTCATGGTTAATTGAATAGCTCTGGCATTAGGAACCACTGTACACAAGCCCTCAGCTTCAATTTCGGCCAACGCCTGTGTGGCAATCGCTTCTATTTCCGGAATTATAAAATGCGGCTGTTCCATCGCTATCAGTTTTTTAACCGCCACCGTATCTGTCATATCAATAACATAACTACGATGGGCAACTTGGTGAGCAGGTGCATTTTGGTAACGATCAACAGCAATGACTTCGACGCCATAGCGTTGCAAAGAAATAGCCAATTCTTTACCTAATTCACCACTTCCCAGTAGCAAAGCACGTGTTGCATTAGCTGTTAATGCTGTACCGATTGTCATTGTGCATCCGCCAAATAATTGTCTATATCTTCTTTTGAAAAACCGATTTTTTTAGCGACTCGATCAGCATGACTAACCCGAGAAACGCCGGGGATTAATTTATAAGTCGGTGCATCATTAGCAAATTCAACCTGTCTTGGTAATCCAACTCTTTGCCTTACAAACTCATCAACCAACTGATGATTATGGGTAATTAATATAGTACTGTTACCTTTTCGATAAAAACCATTTAATACATTAGAGGAGGACTCCATTTTTTCTTCGAATGTTGTACCTTCTGATAACTCATCCAACACGACCAAACTTTTAGGCGTTGTTGCCAGAAATATATCTTTTGTTCTTTTTAATTCCGTACCAAACCGCCCTTCCCCATCACTTAAATGGCTAACTTCTGATACTTGATAAAAAATCCTGTCTGCTACTGTGAGTGTGGCTGCCTGTGCCGGAACATAGCTACCAATTTGCGCCAACAGTTGAAGTTGGGCAATGGTTTTGCAAAAAGCGGTTTTACCACCGCTGTTAGGTCCGGTAACCAGCACTAACTTATCATCCTCTAAAAGAAAGTCATTACCCACGTAATCTGGATTATCCTTACCCAAAACCGGATTTTTTGCATCAACCAGATTGATTCGATGATGATTACTCTCTATCAAATCCGGCAACACAACCGGACTGGCAAAGGAATCAGCAAACTTTAGAAAAGACAGTAATTCATCTAACTGACCTAAGGCATCCAGCGTTTCAGCTACTTCGGGTGCGTTTTTATAAACATTCCTTAACGGGATAATACAACTATCGCGATCAAAGCTGCCAATGACGGGGTAATAAGCCAACAACAGTGGCACAAAGAATATTGTCGCTGTCGGAATTGCTTCAATGGACACGTTAAACATATCCGTTGGAAAAAAATGTGCTATTGCCCAGACAAACCCAAATAACAAAGCGATTAATAAGGGTTTAAATAACCGTGGCCTAAAGATAATAGCCGGAGAAAATGAATCTTTTCTCTCCTGCTTGGATAGTATGCCACTTTCAGAAATATAAGCCGGCCCTTCCATTAAGGAATAAGCGCGCGTTTCTGCAAATGCTTTAATCTTTTCAAACAACGCTTTTAAATATAGGCTTTGTGGTGTATCTGTATCTTGAATGTCAGCGACCAAATCGAGCATAAAACGAATACCACGTTTATACTGACTATAACCGTAACCTTCAATTTCGTGTTCTTCTCTAGCGGTTCCCAAAGAACCTAGAAATTCTCCAAACAAGAGCAAGTAAAAGCTTTTTTCGTGTCGGGTTGCAGATTCAATGATATGTTCGAGCTTATCTTTAAGTGCAGAATTATTGCGCAATTCTTTTAGCGCTTCCTGCTTGGCTTTAATTTCATCGATATCATCAAGCGGTTGAATTAAAGAACGATATAAAACGGCCTGTCCAATAGTCGTAGACGCATAATTAACAGCATCAAACACCTTATCGACTTCAATCGTATTAAGCGCACTTTCGTCTATAACACCAACCCCGGTAGCTAAAGGTTTGCTGGATTTGACGGTCGGCCAAGCACTTTGCCAGCCTTGCAATATTGTTTCTTTCATTATTTTTAACTCTTAAAAGACCGAGGTAATCAAAAGATACTGGTTTCACTAAAAAACGTTGTGTGTTATTACTGATTAACTTAAGAAAACAGGCATAATATTTATTAAATAATTATAGTTTTTTCTCAATTAAGTTAATAATAGCGGAAACATGTGATTCTGAATTATTTAGCGCTGAAATATATCTATAATCAGTTCCACCGGCTTCCATAAATATGGATTTATTTTCCATGGCTATTTCTTCAAGTGTTTCAAGACAATCCACCGCAAATCCCGGACACACCACATCAACTTTTTTAATACCTTGCCCCGGAAGTTCTTCCAAGGTGTCAACGCAATAAGGTTTTAGCCATTCTGCCTTGCCAAAACGGGATTGAAATACAATCATCCATTCTTTTTCATTAAGACCTAACTTTTCAGCGATCAAAGCCGCTGTTTTATGGCATTGATGGAAATAAGGATCACCCCATTTAGTCAAAACGGCGGGCAAGCCATGAAAAGACATAATTAACAGTTCGTTTTTGTCCTGTTCACGCCAAGCTTGCTCAATAGATTCAGCTACCGCTGCGATATAATGATCATCTTGATGATAATCACTGATAAATTGAAAACTGGGAAGATGGCGCCATTGATTTAGCTCTTTAACCAGATCATCGTAAATAGAAGCGGTCGTAGTTGATGAATACTGTGGATAGAGCGGCAAAACAATAACATCAGTCACACCGTCAGCTTTAAATGCTTTTAATTGATTAGCAATAGACGGCTCACCATAACGCATCGCATAATTTGTCACAATTCCTTTTGGCGTAAGCTTTTCTGCCAACTTTTCGGTTAATTCCCGAGTCATGTAAGTTAAAGGCGAGCCTTTTTCATGCCAAACTTTTTGATACGCTTTTGCCGATTTACTGGGTCTAAAAGGTAATACAAAAAAATTCAGTATCATCCACCACAGAGGTCGAGGTAAATTAACAACGCGAGGATCCCATAAAAAATCCGCTAAAAACCGTCTGACTGCTTTTGTTGTAGGCGCAGTGGGCGAACCCAAATTTGCCAGTAATACACCTGTTTTTTTAGTCGTCATATAAGTCTATCGGTTAATCAGGTTTAAAAACTCTGAACGCGTACTGATTTCTTTACGGAAAATACCCGTCATCACAGAGGTGGTCATTACTGAATTTTGTTTTTCAACACCCCGCATCATCATACATAAATGCTTGGCTTCAATAACAACAGCAACGCCTCGAGCGCCAATGGAGAGCTCAATGGCATCTGCAATTTGCTTGGTTAGCTTTTCCTGAATTTGTAAGCGACGAGCATACATATCGATGATACGAGCCACTTTGGACAGGCCTAGCACTTTACCTTGCGGCAAATAACCAATATGACACTTACCAATAAAAGGTAGCAAATGATGCTCACACAATGAATAGAGTTCAATATCCTTCACGATAACCATATCTTCTGTATCAGCAGTAAAAATTGCACCATTCAGAACTTCTTCCAAGGTTTTATCATAACCGTTGTTGAGAAATTTAAATGCTTTGGCAGCTCGTTTGGGTGTATCAATCAGTCCTTCACGATTCAAATCCTCACCGACTGCTTTAATAATGTTGGCGAAATGTTCTTCCATGGTTTTATGTCTCATGTATATAATAAATAGTCGGAAGTATAGCACTACCCTTAATGTTACTGCCACATTTAGAACTGAGTTGTTTTTTTAGAAAATTGTATTTAATTTAAGGTCTTTGAGCATTAAAGGCAGGTATATGACAAAGCCTGTAGTATTACATTTTCGTCTGCCCCCGGTTTGCTGACATTCTCGCTAATATATCTTCGCCAGCCTCTGGCACCGGGTTTACCATGAAAAAGCCCTAAAATATGCCGTGACACGCTATTCAATCTTACCTCAGATTTAAGTTGTTCCTGAGTATAAGTAACTAATTCTTTCACAATCATCTGACGTGACAAAGGTTCATTAGCAGCACCAAAAAAGCGCTTATCCACTTCAGACATGATATAAGGATTTTGATAAGCTTCTCGCCCCATCATAACGCCATCAACATGCTTAAGTAGCTCTTCTGAGTGATCTAATGTAGTAATGCCGCCATTAATAATAATCTCTAATTGTGGAAATTCTTTTTTTAATTGATAGACCCAATCATAACGTAACGGCGGCACTTCTCTGTTTTGCTTGGGCGACAAACCGCTTAACCAGGCTTTTCTGGCATGAACAATAAACGTTTTACAGCCGGCACTGGCAATCGTGGCGACAAAATTTACAAGTTCCTCATAAGAATCAAGATCATCAATACCAATTCTCGATTTAATGGTAATGGGAATAGAAACTGCCTGTGACATGGCCACTACGCAATCAGCGACCAACTGTGGTTCTGCCATTAAACAGGCCCCAAAACGCCCATTTTGAACGCGATCACTAGGACAACCCACATTCAAATTAACTTCTGCATAAGCATAGTCTTCAACCATCTTGGCACAGATAGCCAAATCCTTGGGGTTACTCCCACCCAATTGAAAAGCAACCGGATTTTTCATAGGCAGGTGTTCTAAAAATCGATGATGATCTCCATGAATCAATGCCCCAGTCGTAACCATTTCTGTATATAACAAAGCATGTTGAGTAATTAACCCATGAAAATAGCGGCAATGTCTATCTGTCCAGTCGAGCATGGGGGCAACGCAGAATTTTCTACTGAGTGAATTAAAGCTCTGTGGGTTAGTGATTTTTATATTCATTTAACTATTGGTATTTACTTGTTCAACGAAGCTATTTAATGCAATGAAGGCAAATAAAATAGCTATCACCCCAAAAAATTGCCTGACTTTAATTTAAAGTCATTTTCGCACAGCTATACTAAGTTGGGTAAACTTAATCCCAGCATAAATAATTCTATATCCATAAACAATTTAATGTAAATGGATGTTAAGATTCAAAAACAGTTTTAATTTTTTCAAACCAATAAGACTCTATTAAAAGAACATAATCATTCGATTTTAAAAAATGCACGACTCGGCTAATAATTGCCATAGCTGGCATTATTAATGCTTTATATTTAGTAAAACTAAACATCACATAGCTAAAGTCACATGAAATCAATCTGGAAAAACTATAAAACTGACATTGCCTACGATGAACTGATGTATTCAGAGTTTCAATCACGCGCAGTTAGTCACAGACTATGTCAATATTTAGATTCGCTTAAAAAAGAGGATATAGATAAAAGAAAAATAGCTGCAGAACTGGCAATTATGGAAATGGGTATTAGTTTTACTGTCTACAGCGATGAAGGAAACATCGATAGAGCATGGCCTTTCGACATTATTCCTCGCATTATTGATGCTAAAGAATGGCGAATTATAGAAAAAGGTTTAAAACAACGCTTAACCGCTCTTAACTGCTTTATAAGTGATGTTTATAACGAGCAGGCCTTTATTAAGGACGGAAAAATGCCTGGAGAAATCATCAATAGCTCCAAGAATTTTCGTAAAGAATGCATCGGCATGAAGCCCCGTCATAATACTTGGGCCAATATATGTGGCACTGATTTGGTGCGAGACAAAGATGGCATCATGTATGTATTAGAAGATAACTTAAGGGTTCCCTCGGGCGTTTCTTATATGCTTGAAAATCGGATTATCACCAAACGAGTATTTCCTGAACTATTGCAAGATATTGATATTTTGCCTATTGATGATTACCCAACTCATTTGCATGAAATGCTAACGTCAATTGCTCCGCACCAAAATGGGCAAGTCACCTGCGCTTTATTAACTCCGGGCATTTATAACTCAGCTTATTTTGAACATGCCTATTTAGCACAACAAATTGGTGCGCAGTTGGTTGAAGGTAGTGATCTGGTCGTCAACGATGATGACTGTGTCTATATGCGAACTATTAACGGACTTGAAAAAGTTGATGTCATATACCGCCGTATTGATGATGATTTTCTTGACCCTGAAGTGTTCCGCCCGGATTCAACTCTTGGCGTTCGGGGATTGATGCGTGCATGGAAAGCTGGCAATGTGGCTTTGGCTAATGCGCCCGGAGCTGGTGTTGCGGATGATAAAGTTGTCTATGCTTATGTACCGGAAATGATCCGATACTATTTAAATGAAGAGCCCATATTGCCCAATGTACCTACCTATTTGTGTGGCAATGAAGATGATCTGGCGTATGTTTTGGAACACTTGGCCGAGCTGGTAGTAAAACCAGCTAATGAATCAGGTGGTTATGGAATGCTCGTTGGCCCCCATGCAACAGCAAAAGAAGTAGAAAATTTCCGTCAAATTATTCAAAAAGATCCTCGCAATTATATTGCGCAACCTACTTTGTCAATTTCAACCGCACCAACTCTGTGCAAGGGTAAGCTGGAGCCGCGTCATATTGATTTGCGGCCTTTTATATTACAAGGTGAAAATACTTTTGTAACGGCAGGTGGTTTAACCCGCGTGGCACTTAAAAAAGGGTCTTTAGTCGTGAATTCTTCTCAGGGTGGTGGCAGTAAAGATACATGGATTATTAACATGGAGGAAAGCTAATGTTATCTCGCTCAGCAGAACGCCTTTATTGGCTGGCTCGTTATCTGGAACGTACAGAAAACATAGCAAGACTGGTTAATGTGCACATGAATTTATTAATGGACTTACCGAAAGGTGTTGAAATGAGTTGGCGCCAACTTATTTTGATTAATGCATCGCAAGAAGAGTTCTACAAAAAAAATACTGTCGCCAACGAGCGTAATATTACTCGATTCTTATTGGCTGATGAAAGTTATTCTGGCTCTTTAATTTCGTCACTAAGTGCTGCAAGGGAAAATATACGTACTTCAAGAGAATTATTACCTGATGAGGCTTGGGAACAAGTCAACGAGATGTATTTGTACGCAAAAAACAACCTGGAAACGGTTGCTAACAGGCGTCATCGTGTACTATTTCTTAATGAGATTTTAAAAGGCTGTCAACGCTTTACCGGTTTATTATCAGGTTATATGAGCCATAATGCCCCTTATCGATTTATTCGCTTGGGCAGAAACATTGAACGTGCTGACATGACCAGTCGAATTTTAGATTTGGCGTCATTACTGCTATCAGAATCACGGAGTGATGAGGTTAGGCAATATGAAACCATTCTGTGGATGAATATTTTAAAGGCGCTTAACGCCTTGCTAATATATCGTCAACAAATGCATAGCAGTGTCAACGGTGATGATGTTCTTAATTTTCTGTTGCAGGATAACACGTTGCCACGTTCAGTAAGCTGCTGTATTTCTGAACTGTCAGATTGTATTAGTAGGCTTCCTAATAACGATGACTTGCCACTAGTTCTTATTGAGTTGGAAGAATATGTAAAAGCAATCGATACCCGACAAACCACTCAAGAACAATTACGTGGAATATTGGATGATTTACAAAATAAACTAGGAGCGTTTCATAATAAAATAGCTGATAACTGGTTTTTAAGTAATTAAAGGCTATCAAAAACTATCATTAAGCCGAAGATGGGGAGCAGTTTTAACTGAAACCCATCTAGCAAGCCACCAATAAAGCCAGCGGTGACTCTATAAGTTTACTCGCATAGGTTTTATCAATGTCTTATCCAACGAAGGCAGGGCACCAATTGCTTCACGTAGTTTAGCTTCCCAACTACGCCTTAACTGCACCATATAATCATCATCATCATCAAAGCAATAATACTCTTCAAGGCTAAAGCTGTTTTTTCGATAAACCAACATTTCAACAGGCGAGCCAACGCTTGCATTACTGCGGATAGTTGAATCCATTGAAACCAAACAACAACGTGCAGCTTCGTCAATAGAGGTATTTAACTTAAGAAACCGATCTAAAATAGGCTTACCGTACTTACTTTCACCTATTTGTAAAAAAGGTGTACTGGCTGAACTGGTTATGCTATTACCTTCAGCATAAACCATATAAGCACCATGCGGATCAGAACCGATTTGACCCGCTAATATAAAGCTAGCAGTAGGATTAAAAGCTGATTGACCCTGAGAACTTTTGTGTTGTTTTTGTTTTTCTACGCTGACATGTCCTAAATAATCAGCTGCTTCAAACAAACTTTCTACTGTATTCAGATTGACTTCTGCATTCTTCATTTTATCGCGGTGTAATTGCTCCAAAACCGCTTGTGTAGTTGCAAGATTGCCAGCGCAAAGCAACACTATCTTTCGGTCGCTTAAAGTATCAAATGCATGCATTTTGCCGTGTGTACTTACATTATCAATACCGGCATTGGTTCTTGAATCAGAAACGAGAATTAGTCCTTCGTCAATAGAAGCTGCAATACAATAAGTCATAGACGTTTAATCAGTGTTAATAAAAATTAATCCGCTAATTATCCAGCAAATCGACGTGAACGTCCATGCTATTCAGCAAACAACCAGAACCGAACTGATGAAATATGGCAACATCTGCCGCATCGCGGCCAAAGGCAATTATAACCCTTCCTCCACGTGGTTCAATTTGTGTAGGGTCAAAAGTATACCAACGATCACCAATATAAGCCTCAAACCAGGCATGTAAATCCATAGGCTGAAGTCCATATAAATATCCAACTACCAGTCTTGCAGGTATACTGATACTTCGGCATAGTGCTATCGCCACTTGAGCAAGATCTCTACAGACTCCATGCCCACACAGATGAACTTCAACCGCCGACAAGGGAAAATCACTAGAGCCCGGGATATACTGTATAGAATCTTGGACCCACTCGTTTATTTTGCTTACTTGATCGTAACCTGGCTGAGTGTTATTTGTTATTTCTCTGGCAAGATCGCCAAACCGATCAGATTCACAATAGCGACTAGGTAATAAAAAGGGTAGAACATTGTTTGGAAGGTGTTGTATTTCCACAAAATACTTTCCTGGAGCAACATCAATATTGTCTGCAACAATGACATCTGTTGAGGTATATATCAAAAAATTACCCATTGGCACCATTAAACGCTGTAACGAATTACCAAAACTATCAGTACTCTCAATCATAGGTATAACCGGCTTTATGATATAAACCTCGCGATTAATCCATTGTTGAATGCCTCTAAACGGGCGTAGCATTAAAATTAATACGCTCGCTTCAAGAATATGAAAACGAAGACTGCAACTTACCCTTAATTTCATCTTAGAAAGACTTGCCTGGACAATTGTGAATCTTTGGGCTCACGATCATCTTAAATACCTAAAGACTCAATCTCTTTATATGCATGATTTAACCAAATTTTAACCCGCTGTCTTTCTAGTAAGCCCAAGGCATCAAGACTTTCTGCATCTTTATTTTTTGCTGCCCAAAAACTATAACTATTACTATCTATTTTAGTCATTACAGGCGCATGAAGACGCTTTAAAGTCATAACTTTTGCATCAAAAGCTAAAGCTCGTTCTTTTACACCGGAAAACTCCAGGATATTAAAATGCTCATCACGTAACTGGTTTTGTACCAAGACATAATTTAAACGTGTACCAAATTGTGTGAGTAATTTATTAAGCAAATCTACTGAATCTTTACCTGAATCCATCACATTCCAGTAATAAATGGTAATTCCAAGTTCTTCTGCCAACTCCAAAACACCTGATTCATTTATCCACTTCGCTAAAGGATGATGTGTTTGTGCCGCCAAATCAACCAAAATGCGCTGCTCAGGTTGCTCCGAAGCTGCCTCCATAATGGAATCTAGACTCTGATAATTATCAATAATTGTTGGCGAGGCATAGTCAGCATAAAATCGCAGTAATGATCCATGTGATTTATCAGTATCAAAACCAATAAATGGTAAGTCATGATCAATCATATATTGCGCCAATAGCCGGGCAACAACAGATTTTCCTACACCGCCTTTTTCGCCGCCTATTAGATGAATAGTAGCCATATAAACCCCTTTAAGTTAAATTAATTAGATGTTAAGAAAGACGCAAGTCTAAGATTAAGCAAGGACTGTAACTCTTTCCTTGGTACTTAAGTCATTCCAGTCTCAATACATCGACCGACACCGAAAGCGTATGCTGTCCTCCACCAAAAGCGATACCTTTGAGCGGAGTGACATCTGCATAATCACGCCCCCATGCCAAGGTAATATGTTGATCAAGCGGCACGGTATTGTTGGTTGGATCAAAATCCAACCAACCAGTGCCAGGAATATAAACTGAAAACCAGGCATGAGATGCATCTGCACCAACAAGACGGGTTTTGCCAGGTTCGGGTAAAGTTTCAACATAGCCGCTTATGTAGCGGGCGGCTATTCCATAAGCACGTAAACAACCAATGGCTAAATGCGCAAAATCCTGACACACACCTCTGCGAAAGCTGAGTACTTCTGCCAAAGGTGTAGCAATAGTGGTAAAGGTTGGGTCGTATGTAAAGTCTTTGTATATACGCCCCATTAAATCATGCACAACATCCACGAGCGCTCGCCCCGGCAGGAATGAATGTTGAGCAAAGTCAGCAAGAGCTGGTGTCACGGTTACCATAGGCGAATCAAGAAGATATTGTTTGGCATCCAACATCTCAAGGATACGCTCCTGATCTTGCGATTGAATTTGACTCTGCTGACTTTGTGATTGTCCATGCAAAGTTGTACTCTGTAAAAGATTACGAACCTGTTCCCATGGAATTTGGTTAAACAAATCCAGGTTATTTTGCCTTGGAAATATTGTGACTTCGCTCACCGCTGTTACAATTAACTTACTATGTGGTTGCTGTACTGCGAAATAAACAACACGATTGCCAAAAAAATCAATGCGCTCTCGAAAATCCATCGGTGAAGGCGTAATGTCAAAAAGACTACTGTCACAATGCTGACGCCAAAAATTGCGCGGCTGTAATCTGGCCTCATTTTGGCATAACCCTACCGACTGACTATAGTGATAAAAAGTACTATGTGTAATTCGATATTTCAAAGTTCGTCCTCTGATGCATTAAGCACCATCAACTGAGAAGTTTGAGAATGGCTAAAATAGGCTTCGGCAATCACCTCTGCAAGTCGCCATAAAAGATCAGTTATATTCGAAAGCAACATCTCAAAATCAGTATAAATACCATCATCTTCATTCACTTGGGTTAATTCATGCAAGTTACACAAGCGCAAACTGGTGTATGCTTTTAAAATCAAACGCTCCTCTTCACTTAAATGACTTTTGCCTTTTCCTTTTGGTAATGCACTCACATGAATCGATAAATTATGCAGTTGATACGCAACTGAACGGGGATGAGTTTCATCTAATAGCAGTAACTCCAACACTAAAGGCAACTGGATATAAGAACGGTATCGTCGCTGATAGATGATTAAACTATCGGTTGAAATCAAAACCTCCTCAAGCACCTGATTTTGCAAAGCGTCTTCATGTCGCAGAGCCAAAGTAGAACGAAGTAAGGCAATAAGAGCTAACGCACGCTCAAGCCGGCGACCACTATCCAGCATTAACCAAGCAGCTTCACGGGTCATACTTTCATTGGTTAAACCAGTAAATGCGACAATACCAGTAATTAAATCATCCAGATTATTCTGCAATTGCTCGATTTTTAAATCCGTATTTATTATCCGTTGTTGCCATCTACGTTGAATATTATCAACACTTCGCCAAGTATCTTGCGACCAAAAATCACGAATACTAAACGCCGCTTGAAAAAAAGCCTGAATATTCGAACTCAACGAACCGTGCCGATTGCTATCTTTAACTAACGATAGCAATTCAATATCAGGTGTTTTCAGGAGTTGATCATCGCACTTTACAAAGCCCGGATAAGTGCCAGTCACTTGAGTTAAAGTACGGAGTAAAACTTTTAAACATTCATTATCAACTGGATCTTTAAATTCCAGTGTTTCTCTGGATTTTTGCAATACAGTACGCAATAATCGGGTAACGGCTTCAGTTCGTTCGAGATGCCTTCCTACCCAAAAAAGATTGTCCGCAGCTCGACTGGTCAATGGCTCTGTAACCGCATTAATCAATTGATTACGTTTCGGCTGAGTCCATAAACTGATTGTTTTATCGGGCTCAGATGCTAATACCCACGTGTCTTTACTGATTCCTCCGGCTTGATTTGAAACAATAAAGTTATCTTTTTGGCGGGCAACACGGGTAAGTCCTCCGGGCATTACCTCATAACCATCACCGCTTGCGACAACAAAGCTCCGTAACACTGCATTACGTGGTTCAATCTGATGATCAACAAACGCTGGTAAAGTTGAGAAACTAACTTGTTCCTGGCCAACAAACAAATGTGGCTTGGCTAAAATTTGACTTCGCAAAAGTTCTTTTTCTTTAATACTTAACTCACCACCAAAAACAGCATAATTTCCAGAGCCTCTATTAATAGGTTTAATAACCATATTATCAATATGTTGCAATACAAAATCACGTTCACGGCGTTGACCGCACCACCAAGTGGCAATGGAAGGCAGCTTAAGTTCTTGATTTAAATAATACCGGGCGAGTCTGGGCAAAAAAGCCAACAAAGCTGGATTTTCAAGAATACTACTCCCTAAGGGGTTGGCAATTGCAACATTTCCTCGTCGAACAACCTCTAACAATCCGGCAATACCAAGCTTTGATCCACTACGCATTTCCAAAGGATCACAAAATGAATCATCGACTCGCCGTAAAATAACATCAACAGCCTGAAGACCCTCCAGTGATTTAAGCCATACACGACCATCACGAACCGTCAAATCACCACCTTGAACTAAGGTATAACCATGATAAGCAGCTAAATAGGCATGTTCAAAATAGGTTTCATTAAGCGGGCCTGGTGTCAGGATAACTATTCTGGGATCTTCTTTATTGTGCGGTGCTATATCAACAAGTCCCTTATGAAGCGACTTAAAAAAACCGGATAAACGATGCACTTGTGTTTCCCGGAAAATATCAGGCAAAACCCGCGTCATCACTGTACGATTTTCCAACGCATAGCCTGAACCTGAGGGTGCCTGTGTCCGGTCATCCAACACCCACATACGGCCATTCGGACCGCGAGCAAGATTTGCTGAATAAATAGTTAAATGGCGCTTTTGATTTTGCAAAGCATCCATACAAGGCTGTAAAAACCCTTCATGGCCGAATATTAACTCAGGAGGCAGCAAACCTTTTTTAAGTAAAGTTTGTTTACCATAGACATCTTTAAGTATTAAATCGAGTAAGTCAGCTCGTTGTTTCAGACCCGCTTCAATAACCGACCATTCTTCACTACTGATTAACAGAGGAACGGGATCAAGCCGCCAGGGTCTGGTAAGATTTTGTGAATCACCGTAAACATTGTAAGTAACACCATTTTCGCGCAATAACCGCTGTGCTTCCCTCCGTCGTAGTTCAAGCTTCTCGATGCCCATACTGTCAAGCGCAGCCATAAAGCGCTCCCAATAAGGCAACGCTTTATTTTTAGTAGCATACATTTCATCGTATATGCCAAGTTGTGTCGCGTAATATTGCGCTCCAATATCTTCGGCAGAACTATTATTATTACGCACGTATTTTTCCTTATACCTTATTCATTATCGAGTGTCTTGCCCTTTACCTAGGGCTTCCTTCACGATTACCGACTTGATGCCATCAATTTAAAAAAGGCTACCTCGGTCTTTTAGGATAGGTTTTAAATTAAAGCAGGTTATTTTTTAATCCAACATTTCTTTCATCTTTCATCAAGTTTAACCTAATAAGTTCTTTGACTAATTTCTTGATAGTGTCGCATTTTCTCACCTGTATAAATTTGGCGTGGCCTATAAATAGTAACTTGTTCGCCATGAATCATTTCGCGCCAATGAGCCAGCCATCCAGGCATACGACCAATTGCAAACAAAACAGTAAACATGTTGGTGGGAATACCGGCTGCACGTAAAATCAATCCAGAGTAAAAATCAACATTAGGATATAATTTTCTGGATATAAAATAATCATCTTTCAGCGCTATTTCTTCAATTCGTCTCGCAATATCCAACAACGGGTCATTGATGCCGGGTTTATTAAGTAGCTTGTCACAATGCTGCTTTAATACTTGAGCTCGTGGATCAAAGTTTTTATAAACACGATGACCAAAGCCCATTAACCGACACCCCGAATTCTTATCTTTAGCCTGATTAATAAATTCTGTTCCATCCCCCCCTTCAGCATGAATCTGTTCGAGCATTTTGATCACCTCTTGGTTGGCTCCACCATGACGAGGCCCCCAAAGAGCAGCAATTCCTGCAGTAATAACCGCATAAACATTTGCCATACTTGAACCGGCAGTTCGCACAGAAGAAGTACTGCAGTTCTGCTCATGATCCGCATGCAGTATCAACAGCATATCAATTGCACGCACGATATCAGTATCCAGTTGATAATCACGTACAGGCGATGAAAACATCATATTCATAAAGTTACTGGTATATTTGTACTTGATAGAAGGATATACCAATGGTTCACCAATTGATTTTTTATACGAAAATGCAGCGATAGTCCGTACTTGAGAAACCAAATTAGCCACAATTTGTATTTCAGTCGTTTCATCCAATCGATCAGGTACTGGATAAAAAGTCGACAATGAAGCAACCATGGTGGTAAGTATCCCCATAGGATGTGAACCACGAGGAAAGCCATTAAAAAAATGATGCATATCTTCATGAATAATTGAAGACTCATTAAGACGTGTCGAAAAACTTAACAATTGATCAGAGGTCGGCAATTCACCATAAAGCAGCAAATAAGAAACTTCTACAAATCGGGAATGTTCAGCCAATTCTTCTATCGGATAACCACGATACCGCAATATACCTTTTTCACCATCTATATAAGTGATCGCGCTTTCACAGGCACCGGTATTACCATAACCATCATCCAAGGTTACATAGCCGGTTTGGGTACGTAATTTGGTAATATCAATAGCTTTTTCACCTTCAACACCCATATATGTTGGCAATGAATAGCTCTTATCGTCTAGTATTAAGGTAGCTGGATTTAACAGTTTTAATTTATCGCTCATTTAAATAGATCTCCTGGCAAAGTATTGTTAATACTCTATGATTGACTTATTGGACACCGGGTTAGGCAAAAAACATAACCCGGCTGATAGCTTTAGTTGATTAGCGATTCCGATGACGTAAATCCAAGGTAAATGGATATTCTGTACTCAATTCTTCCACAGGAGGCGCCATAGCTCTGGGAGCTTCATCACTGATACTGAACTTTGCCAGCAACGGTTTATCAGATGCCGCAACCCGAGATGTCGCTAATGGTGGCCTAATTATAACCCCTGGCGTATGTCCATAATCCCAAAACCGTGTCATGCGTCGAGTTTCCGCTGCATAATCATTGACAGGAAAATCATCGTAACTACGACCACCAGGATGAGCAACATAATAGGTGCACCCACCCACAGAACGGCCATTCCAAGTATCAATTACATCAAATACCAAAGGCACATGTGGAGCGATAGTTGGATGCAATGCTGAAGGTGGTTGCCATGCCCGGTAACGCACGCCGGCAACAAATTCTCCTTTGCGTCCCGTATTACGCATCGGTAAACGCCTGCCATTACAGGTTATGACATAACGTCCCTCAGTATATCCCGTTACCAGTACTTGTACACGCTCGACGGATGAATCCACATATCGCGCAGTGCCAGTACTGCTAACTTCTTCGCCCAGAACATGCCAAGGCTCAATCGCGAAACGCAATTCCAAATCAATACCGTCAATCAAGGCATTGCCATAGCGGGGAAAACGAAACTCGAAAAACGGTGCCAGCCATTCCAGATCAAAACCAAAACCTGCACGCTGAAGGTCTTTAGTCACTTGTTTCATGTCTTCATGAACATAATGTGGCAACATAAATTGGTCATGCAATTCAGTTCCCCAACGGACTAAATCGTGCTTATAAGGTTCACGCCAAAACCAGGCAATTAAAGAACGCAGCAACACAATTTGTACCAACGACATCTGAGCATGTGGTGGCATTTCAAAAGAACGCAATTCCAGAATGCCAAGCCTTCCTGTTGAACTATCTGGTGAATATAACTTATCAACACAAAATTCGGAGCGATGAGTATTCCCGGTTATATCTGTCAGCAAATGACGTAGCAATCGGTCAACCAGCCAAGGCTCTGGAACTTCACCTTCAGGCATTTGTTGAAAGGCAATTTCCAGCTCATATAGTTTTTCATCACGACCTTCATCTACTCGGGGTGCTTGACTGGTAGGCCCTATAAACATACCCGAAAACAAATAAGACAAACCCGGATGATGCTGCCAATAAGTAATCAAACTACGTAATAAATCGGGGCGACGTAAAAGCGGACTGTCAACCGGCATTTCCGCACCCATGGTAATATGATTACCTCCGCCAGTGCCAGTGTGGCGACCATCCTGCATAAACTTTTCAGTACCCAGTCTGGTAAGATGCGCTTGTTCGTAAATGATGGTATTTTTTTCAACCAACTCTTCCCACGTTTTAGATGGGTGAATATTGACTTCAATTACGCCAGGATCAGGCGTAACCATTAAGCGTTCAATCCGATAATCCCGAGGCGGTTCATAACCTTCAAGCACGACCGGTAAAGCAAGACTTTCTGCGGTAGCTTCAATAGCAGCGACCAGTTCAAGATAATGCTCGAGTGTAGCCAACGGCGGCATAAAAACATACAAACGACCTTCTCGAGCTTCTATACACATAGCAGTGTGCGGAACCTCTACCTCTTCAGGTAAATCGTCACCAATTTCCTGTCCAATAATTTCAGGGTGTTCATTAATTTTAGGCTCAATATGGCTGTATCTACGTGTGACTTCACCATAATAATCGCCCAATTCCGGTAATTCGCCAAAGAGACTTTGAGGCTCTTGAGAGTCACGTTTGTCAGGTGCAACCCACGGCAGGCTCTCTAAAGGTAAACGCATGCCCATCGGGGAATTCCCGGGGATCAGAAACATTGCGTCTCGTCTAAAATCCCAAGGACCACTTTTCCAAACTTGTTCAGACCAATTCCACTTAATCGGCAAAGTAAAGCCTACCGGTTGATCTAACCCAACATCCAATAACTTGGTTAAGGTTTTACGTTCAATAGAATCTTTTAAATTACTTTTTAAAGGATCAATGTTTGTCGGTAAGGTGCCTTCTTGCCATAAATAATAAAAAGTATCTTCAAAAGCAGTCACTATGTACTTAGATTTAACACCCAAACGCTGGCTAATTTGATAGATAAATTTTTGCGCCTGTTTTATCGTATGACCATAATCTTTATTAATGTCGGCCAGTAACGCCGGGTTCCGCCAAATAGACGTACCGTCTTTTCTCCAAAAAATACCATATTGCCAGCGTGGCAAAGGCTCTCCCGGATACCATTTACCTTGGCCATAATGGAGCATGGCTCCTTTTGCAAACACATCTCTCAGACGAATGGTCAATTGTTGTGCACGCTCACGCTTATTTGCACCATCAGCGTGCGTATTCCATTCGTCGCCCTCCATGTCATCAACCGAAACAAAGGTGGGCTCTCCTCCCATCGTCAGGCGAACATCATCCTCCAACAAACGTTTATCAACCGCTTTTCCAAGTGCATCAATGTGGAACCACTGTTCATCAGTATAAGGCTTGGTTACTCTAGGATCTTCGTGCAAACGATCTACTGCGTTGCTAAATTCAAATTCTACTTCACATTTATCTGTGCCTCCGGTTACTGGTGCGGCACTAATTGGATCAGGCGTACAAGCCAGAGGAATATGACCCTCACCAGCCAATAAACCAGAGGTTGGATCTAGCCCAATCCAACCAGCACCAGGCACATAAACTTCTGTCCACGCATGTAAATCAGTAAAGTCCTGTTCCGGACCGGACGGTCCATCCAGTGACTTTATATCTGCCGTCAACTGAACCAGATACCCGGATACAAAACGTGCAGCCAAACCAAGATGTCTCAGTGCCTGCACCAAAAGCCATGCTGAATCACGACATGAACCACTGCGTATTTTAAGTGTTTCTTCAGCACTTTGGACACCCACTTCCATACGGATGTTATAGCTTATTGCTTCAAAAACAATGCGATTAATATAAACCAAAAAATCGTTTATAGAACGCTTACTGGTATCTAATTCTTTTACCCATTCTGTTAATAAAGGGCCTTTTTCAGATAACTCAAGATAGGGTTGTAGCTCTTTTAGAGTCAGTGAATCGTAAGTAAATGGATAGTTCTCAGCATATTCCTCAACAAAAAAATCAAACGGATTTATCACTGTCATATCAGCAATGACTTCTACTTCAACGCTAAGTTTTTGGCATTTATCAGGAAAAACAACCCGCGCAACAATATTACCAAAAGGATCTTGTTGCCAATTAATAAAATGATTTTTTGGTTCAATACGCAACGCATAGGCCTTAATAGGCGTACGACTATGAACTGCCGGACGAAGTCTAAAGACATGAGGGGACAAAGACACAGGTCTATCAAAGTTGTATATCGTTTTGTGACGAATGGCGACACGTATGGTCATAATCAGTTTTCCTATTGCCCGATGGTTAGTTTGGCTTTTCTCAACAACTGCGTTGAATTAATAAGCTACATGTAATAGTGTTAGCATGAATTGTTCCAAAATATAATTTTATCAAAACAAAAAAATAAACCTATTAATAGCCTTGTTAGCTGACTAAACCTAAACGACTTTGGCTCGTTGTGTTATTCACAACAATCAAACTCAAACTTTTTAATGCCCTACTTAAACGTAATATAAGTATTTCAGTTTCATTTATTCCAATTGGAACTTGTCGTTAGCGATCAAAAGGCCATTCACTTCTAGTGTGATTTAAGTTTATCTAGACCAATCTTACTTTTTATTTTGAAAAGGCAATAAAGCGACGATAAGGTGACTCACCCTTCCAAGTTATAGACTCAGTGTAATAGTGCATTAAAGCCAGATAACCCAATAAGCCTAGCGTTATCGCTTTGCGAATATCGATGCCAAACAAGTATTCTGTTAATGCGCTAACCAGATTATCGCCATAAGCCTGTAAAACAAAGGCCAAAACAAATGAACACAATGGCAGCACAATAAACACGCTGATATTTAATCGTGCAGCATAACGATAAAGAAAATTTTGAGGATGTTTATGATGCTTGTTGTAATCATGGGTTATATAAAATGAATAGGCCGTTGCATCATGCACCAATCTCGGCACAAGAATGGCCAAAAAATAATAGTGCTGTACAAAAAAATAAAAACTGCTTATAACCAGCAAAATATTGGACCATAGAAACCATTTACCGAAGTTATTGTTTACATAACGCTGACAATAAAATGCACTTAATATCAGACTTAAACATAATAAAGTTGCACTTTGTTTAATCCATTCTGCTTGCTGGGGCTCAAGACTGTTTTTTAGAAAAATACCAATATAAACACATAAACCTGCAGCCACGCTTAACACTAATAAAAGATAAAATGCCCAGTTTGGCAGGCGACAAATACCTCTAACAACTCCATGCTGCTGTTTAAGCACATGATATACTGTCCAAGCCGCAACAAAAATATAAAAGATTTGATAAGGAATAAATAAACTCCCAAGGCCAAATACAATAGCTATAGCAATAGTCATTGCCATAAGATTACGCTGATAGTATTTCAAATAGTCTATGCTGCCTATCAATACAAATGTGCTGGCGAGAATATGTGGCGTTCCAAACAAAATCTGAAATAATAAAAAATGGGTAGGTTTAGTGGGTAAATTTTCTCTTAAAAAACCATGCCAAAACAAAACATCAGCTATTTGTAAAAGAAAGCATAATGGAATAATGGCATACAAGCTCAATAAGACCCTAAATGAGACCGTCAACTTATTTTCAATGGGTACTTCTTGATTTATAAGGATGTGTGCTGACATGAAGGTATCCTCTCGTTTATAGTTGTTATATTTTAAAACAGAAGATAAATTACTCTGAACTATTTTATTAAAAAAATATGAAGACATTATTTCAATTACATGCCAAGTTAAATCAAGATTGCATAAGCCTTGGTCGCTTCGATTTGTGCCAATTATTAATAATGAATGATAGCCAATATCCGTGGTTTATCCTTGTTCCTCAAATTGACAATATCAAAGAAATATATCAGCTAACCAATACTGATCGCCTAACCCTATGCGAAGAATCAAATTATCTTGCAGAAAATCTGGCAACACTTTATAACGCAGATAAAATGAATATTGCTGCAATAGGTAACTTGGTTCCACAACTTCACATCCATCATGTCGTTCGCTACCAAAACGACATAGCCTGGCCTGCGCCAATCTGGGGGAAATTTACCGCCATTCCTTATGCCCCTGAACAAATCACAGATACTATCAATCGCGTTAAAAAACAATTAATGACCTTAAAGAATTAAATCATGAATAAAACACTAAAAAATGCTATCTGGATTCTAATTGCTATCATTGGTGCTTCTTCAATCGGTGGCATTGCAATCACTCGTGGAGAAAATATTAACGCGCTTTGGTTCATAGCCGCAGCTCTTTGTGTTTATGCAATTGCATACCGCTTTTACGCAAGCTGGATTGCTACTACCGTTCTAATGATTGATGATACAAGATCTACGCCAGCAGAGCGCCTTGATAACGGTCATGATTTTGTGCCCACCCACAAATGGATAGTATTTGGCCACCATTTCGCAGCCATCGCAGGCCCCGGTCCTTTAGTAGGACCGACACTGGCTGCACAGTTTGGTTATCTGCCCGGAACACTTTGGATATTATTTGGCGCAGTACTAGGCGGCTGTGTTCAAGATATGGTGACGTTATTTTTATCTACCCGACGTGACGCCAAAAGCTTGGGACAAATTGCACGCGAAGAATTGGGACCGCTCGGCGGAACGGCAGCCTTAATAGGCACGTTTGCCATTATGATTATCCTCATTGCCGTACTCGGACTAGTGGTAGTAAATGCAATGAAACATAGCCCATGGGCCACGTTTACCGTATCTGCAACCATTCCAATTGCCATGATTGTGGGCGTTTACATGCGTTTTATTCGTCCAGGCCAAGTCCTTGAAGCATCAGCTTTAGGGGTTATATTATTATTGTTATCTGTAGTGGGCGGTCGATTTATCGATCAACATGAAACCTTACGTTTACTTTTCAATCACGAGGGTTTGACATTGGCTTGGTGGGTAATGGGATACGGTTTTGCCGCAGCAATTTTACCCGTCTGGTTGTTATTAGCCCCTCGTGATTACTTATCGACTTACATGAAACTAGGCACCATTTCCCTCTTGGCTGTGGCTATTATCATGCTACAACCCAACATAAAAATGCCGGCAATCACTCAGTTTGTAGACGGCACAGGGCCTATTTTTGGGGGTAAATTATTTCCATTTGTCTTTATAACCATCGCGTGCGGCGCTATTTCAGGCTTTCACGCACTGATTGCTTCAGGAACCACACCCAAACTACTGAGTAATGAACGCGATATACGTATGATTGGCTATGGTGGTATGTTATTGGAGTCATTTGTTGCCATGATGGCAATGATTGCTGCTACCGTGCTGGATCCCGGTGTGTTTTTTGCCATTAACAGTTCTGCAGGTGTCGTTGGTTCCGATGCTATTAATGCAGTCGCCAAAATATCTTCTTGGGGCTATCCGGTGACTGTAGAGCAAATGCAAAACCTTGCTCATCAAATGGGCGAAGCCACTTTGTTTGCTCGTACAGGAGGCGCACCCTCATTGGCAGTTGGAATGGCAAGTATTTTCGGCAGCGCATTTGGAGAGAGTCTACTGGCTTTGTGGTATCACTTTGCCATAATGTTTGAAGCTATCTTTATCTTAACAACTTTAGATGCAGGAACACGTGTTGGCCGTTTCATGTTACAGGATATGCTAGGTAATATCTGGCCCAAAATGGGAGAAACCTCCTGGAGGCCTTCTGTTATATTTACCAGTGCTATTGTAGTATCAGGTTGGGGTTATTTTCTTTATATCGGTGTGATAGATCCAAATGGTGGCGTCAATATCTTATGGCCATTATTTGGAATTGCAAATCAAATGCTGGCAGCAATAGCACTTTCTGTAGCAACAGGCATTTTAGTAAAATCCGGTAAATTAAAATATGCTTGGGTTACTGGTTTACCGCTTATCTGGCTAATTACCATTACCAGTTCAGCTGCATGGCAAAAAATTACCAGTGACGATATCCGTATCGGTTTTTTTTCCGCCGCCAATGATTTAACTCATAAACTGGCGAGTGGTCTTTTACCACCAGAAAAAGCATCTATTGCTCCTCAATTGATATTCAATCTACATTTAGATGCATGGCTAACGTTGTTTTTTGTTAGCTTACTATGGTTGATTATTTTTGATATGCTGCGTGTTTGTTCTCGGCACCTATCTGGTAAACCCGTATTACCCTTAACGGAATCGGCGCATATTCCAAGCCCTTCAGTCGAAGATTGGGTTAGGGATTAATGTCAACCAAACTTAAAGCATTCTGGCGATTTATAAGGTGTCTGTCTGGTGATGATGCTTACGAACGATACCTGAAAAACCATGCCAGATATCACAAAACTAATACAGACCATAACTGTCATGGCCCTTTAAGTAAAGCCGATTTTTTTAAACAATGGCAAGATGAAAAATGGAACGGCATTAAGCGCTGTTGTTAGCTCTAATTAGCCCCCCCGTCATTATATGAACTTATAAGCAGTAGACAACAGATATAATAAATTCCTTCTGACAACAACTGCTAAAGATTCACAGAATACCTATCAATTAATTTTTGAATCTGTGGCGATTTATTTATTATAATTTAACCCCATTAAATTCAGTTAATGACTATCGATTACTTAATTATTGGTCAGGGACTTGCCGGCAGCTTATTGGCATGGGAGCTTATGCAACGAAATTGCAATGTCATGATAATAGACAATGGCAAAGAAAGTGCCTCTCAGATCGCCGCCGGTTTAATTAATCCGGTGACCGGTATGCGTTTCGTAAAATCTAAAGATATAGACATATTATTGCCTACGGCCAAACAGTTTTATTCAAAATTAGACAATCGTTTACAGAATAGTTTTTATATAGAAAAACCAATGTTGCGACTGCTTCGCAATAAACTAGAATTAAACCACTGCCTTAAACGGCTTGAACAACCTGATTATCAAGCCTATTTAGGTGCAATAGTACAGCCAGATAAAGACGTGCATAATCTTGTAACGCCATTCTGTTTTCTGGAGCAAAAGCAAACCGGATACTTGTTAACCCGATTATTATTAAGCTGTTTAAAAGATTTCTTTATCACCAAAGACAGTTATCGAAAAGCCGCAATTAATTATCAAGACATTCAATTACAACCTTCTTTACGCTGGCAAGATATTACTCCAAAACAGATTATTTTCTGCGAAGGCCATCATGCCATTCATAATCCCTGGTTTTCTTGGTTACCTTTTCAATTAGTAAAAGGTGAAATTTTAACGCTAAAACATCGCAACCAACTACCTGATAAAATCCTTAACTTCCAAAACTGGTTAATTCCCTTAAATAATGAACAAATCCGTATTGGAGCAACATTTGATCGAGACAACCTCAATACACTCGCTACCGAGACTGGAAAAAACGAACTATTAATGGCTCTATACTTAATTTCACCGCGCTTGGCAGAGGTTACGTTATTAAGTCATCAGGCTAACATTCGACCTTGCACCTTGGACAAACAACCGTTTATCGGTCATCATCCTCAACATGCACAACTGTCAATTTTTAACGGCTTTGGGGCTAAAGGCAGCTTACAAATACCGTGGTATAGCCAACAATTCGCTGAGTCGCTACTACATAACTCGCCCCTACCCTCTCCAATTCAACGCTATTATGCAACGCATTTCGCTCGTTAACATTGCCCATAATTTACTTAAAAACAAACTTCATCCTGGCGACATTGCTATTGATGCTACCTTAGGCAATGGTTACGACAGCTTGTTTCTTGTCGAACAGGTCAGTCCATGCGGCCTGGTTTTTGGTTTTGATATTCAGGAGACAGCTATCGAATCAACCAAAAATAAAATCCTGCAAACCCGTTACCCGGAATGCTTAAGGTTAATACACGGAAGCCATGCAGACATGATTGTAAACATTCCCTTACAATACCATGGGGACATTAGCGTGATCATGTTTAACTTGGGCTATTTACCAGGCGGTGACAAAAGTGTCATAACTAATACAAATACGACTTTAATAGCTTTAAATAATGCCCGACAATTACTCGAAGTTGAAGGAATAATCACTGTTATGGCTTATCCCGGCCATTCAGGTGGCGACTCGGAAGCCGAGCAGGTTAAAAACTGGTGCAATCAATTAGATAAAGTTCAATTTAAGGTCGATTTTATTTCCAGCTCAGTAGATAACAATTCAGCCCCTATACTTTTTGTGATTCAAAAACTGACTAATCCAAACTTATAGCAAAACAATCTGCTATTATCAGGCCCCTGCCAACTTCATTTACATCCAAAAAGGAATAACATGTCAGAATTTAATAATGTATCCATCGTCAAAAAAGCTAACGTCTATTTCGATGGCAAGGTCACTAGTCGTTCTATTTGTTTTGCAGATGGTTCTTCAAAAACGCTTGGCTTTATGTTACCCGGCGAATATACCTTTAATACGGCCGATAAAGAACTAATGGAAATAATTGATGGTGATCTTGAAGTGTTATTGCCGGGAACAGAGCAATGGCAAAAAGTAACAGGGGGAGAATCTTTTGATGTACCTGCCAATGCCGCTTTTACAGTAAGAATAAAAACAGGTACCGATTATTGCTGTTCTTTTATTAAATAACCGCATGGAAAAAGTCGCCATCTTTGTCGATGTGCAAAATATTTATTACACGACCAAACAAAGCTATCAAAGACATTTCAACTATAGCGCCTTTTGGACTCAAGCGACTGCCAACAGAATCGTTGTGGGGGCTTTTGCTTATGCCATCGACAAAGGTGACAGCAAGCAATTGGGCTTCCAGCAAATACTTAGAAACATAGGATTTGAAGTCAAACTTAAACCCTACATTCAACGTAGTGACGGTTCTGCTAAAGGTGACTGGGACGTAGGCATCACTCTTGATGTAATTGAGTATGCCGCCAAAGCAGATGTTATTATTTTATTATCAGGAGATGGTGACTTTGATTTGCTTCTCAATAAAGTACGAAATACTAACTTGGTCACTACCGAGGTTTATGGTGTACCCGAATTAACAGCACCATCACTTATCAACTCGGCTAATCGATTTATACCGATTGATAACAACTTGCTACTTTAAGAAAGTTGCAACAATTTATAAAAAACCAAGCATAAAAAAACCGGATTCCAATAGCCTGAAATCCGGTTTTTTTTTATTAGGCCAAACTAAACATTACTTCTTGATAATGCTGATACCTTTTAATAAATTAAGCGCTTCATGTAAAGAATAATCCTCCTGATCTTGCTTGTTGTCTTTTTCCTTTTGTTTATCAACCACCTCTTTTTTATCCTTGCTTGCACCATTGCCATTTTGCAAATGACCCGATAAATCAGATTCTTTGATACCTATAAAATCTGCCTTATCCAAGGCTTCCAATTTAACGCGTTCCAATAAGATATCAGGCTCAATACCCTCAGCCTGAATTGAACGTCCGGAAGGTGTATAGTAACGAGCAGTTGTCAATTTAACTGCAGCTCCATTACTGGTTGGCAAAATAGTTTGGACTGACCCTTTACCGAAGGACTTTTCACCCATAATGACAGCACGCTTTTGATCTTGCAAAGCACCTGCAACAATCTCGGACGCAGAAGCAGACCCCCCGTTAATCAATACAACAATCGGTGCCCCGTCAATCAGATCATCTGGAGCCGCATTAAAACGCATTTCCGAGTTTTCAATCCGGCCTTCCGTGTAAACAATTAGTCCGCTTTTTATGAAAGCATCACTCACTTCAACCGCTGCATTTAAAACACCACCGGGGTTATTTCTTAAATCCAACACTAGTCCTTTAAGTGGACCGCCATTTTCTTTTTTCAACGCAGCAAGCGCTTCTTTTAATGAATCGCCTGTACCTGATTGAAAACTACTAATACGCACATAGCCATAGCCTTTTTCCAATATCCGGCTCTTGACACTTTTAACTTTTATAATGTCACGCGCCAAAGTCATTTTTAAAGGGGCTTCCGCGCCCTCACGAACAATAGTAAGAACAATTTTACTACCTGGCTCACCCCGCATCAGCTTTACTGCATCGGTTAAAGTCATACCTTTTACCGGCTTATCATCAAGCTTGATAATAAGATCCCCCGTTTTTATTCCAGCTTTTTGTGCAGGTGTATCATCTATTGGTGAAACAACTTTAATAAAGCCGTTTTCCATAGTGACCTCTATGCCTAATCCTCCAAATTGGCCGGTAGTACCTTCTTTCAGCTCTTGATATTCTTCGGCAACCAAATAGGCAGAATGTGGATCAAGTCCGCTTAACATGCCACGAATAGCATCTTCCAATAATTTCTTATCGGTTACAGGCTCTACATAATCCCTTTTTATCCGACCAAAAATTTCTGTAAATGTCCGTAAATCCTCATAGGGTAGTGTTTCGGTATCTGTTGCTACTTCTCCATTATTCCTCTCGGCAAACACACTACCGCAAATACCTATAAAAACACCCAACATAATTCCCAGGGATAAAATAAAAATAGCTTTCTTTTTTAGCATGTTATTAAAAACTCCATATCCTCGATTTCGACCTATATTATCATCTAACAAACAACAACTTAAAACCAATCATTTGCGGCACCATTCAATCGGGTCAATCGGCACGCCTTTGCTTCGTATTCCAAAATACAACCCTGCCTTATTACGCCCACCACTTTGGCCAACAGATGCAATAACGTCTCCAGCTTCTACCATATCACCTAGTTGCTTATAAAGACTTTGATTAAAGGCATAAAGTGTCATATAACCTTGACCATGATCAATAATAATCAACAAGCCATAACCACGTAACCACTCAGCGAAAACTACTTTACCCCGTGTAACCGCTTTAATATCGACACCTTCATTCGCATCAATCAACACGCCATCCCAAGTACCTTCTGTACGACCACTTCCAAACTTATGCGCCAACTTTCCAGCCACAGGCCAAGGCAATTTACCTTTAAGACTCAAAAAATCAGCATTAGCATCATTAGTATTTGGCATCGATGTTGACAACTGTTTTGGCTGTTCTGCATCGACTGACAGTGTTTTTTCTGAAGCAGACAATGAGCTAATCAAGCCTCTCATCCTGTTCTCACTTTCTTGTAACTGACTTAATTGCTGCTCAGTTGAAGAAGAATCAGTACCAATTTGAGCCAGCAAATCATTTCTTTGATTTCTGGCTTCAGAAAGTGCTGCCTGTTCTGATTTTTTACTTTCCAGATCTTGCTCTAAAACAATTGTTTCAGCTTGTTTCTGCTTATCCAACTCATCCAGTTCCTTAACAGCTGCTTCCAGATCAACGAGTTTTTTTAAGCGGTCTTTATTAAAATAGTTAAAATAAACCATCATTCGACCCGATAAGGCATGGTTATCCTGATTAAACAGTAACTTTAGCTTTTCTTTTTGACCCATGGCATAGGCGAGCCTCATCTGCTCGCCCAATTCCTTACTTATTTTCTGAACATCGCTCTGGCAATCATCGATATCTTGACGAATTTTATCCAGACTTTCGCGTTTTTGTTCAATGCTAACTTGCAATTTTTTTAGATCAGCTGCCGTTTCACCATAATGTTTATCAATATCTGACAATAAACTCTGCAGCCTGTCTTTCTGTTCTGAAAGTAGCTGCCTCGACTGGGCATTATTATCAATACCGGATTCGGCGTCAGTGAGCTCATTAACGCTTTGCAAATCCTCCGCATAACCATAATCGAACCCGGTGCTCAGCAAAAAAACAAATAGCAGCTTTTTTCTCATCCACGGTTCATGCAGCGGTAATAAGCGATCTACCCGTCATTTCCTCGGGCTGTGCAACACCTAATATTGCCAACATGGTTGGCGCTAAATCAGATAACCCCCCACCGGAAGCTAAAGGCTTATCACCACAAACATAAACCAAAGGAACCTTGTTTGTGGTATGCGCGGTATGTGGCTGACCAGTAGTTTTATCAACCATTTGTTCGATATTACCATGATCAGCTGTCAACAATAATTGTCCATCGACAGACTTAAGAGCATCAACAACACGTTGTAGTGATGCATCCACAGCCTCCACAGCAAGAACGGCTGCAGGAATAATACCTGTATGCCCAACCATATCGCAATTAGCATAGTTGCAAATAATCACATCGTATAGACCACCCGTAATCGCATCGACCAAATGATCTGTAACTTCTCCAGCATTCATTTCCGGCTGTAAATCATAGGTTCTAACTTTAGGTGATGGCACCAAAATTCTGTCTTCTCCTGGAAAAGGCGTATCGACTCCACCGTTAAGAAAGAAAGTAACATGAGCATATTTCTCGGTTTCTGCCAGTCGGAGTTGTTTCATGCCTAAAATAGACAAATACTCTCCGAGACAGTTTTTAATATCCACCGAAGGAAAAGCGATATCGTAACCAAAATCTTGGTGATATTCCGTTAACGTACAAAAATAACCTTGATGTGGTGCACGCCCTCTTTCAAAGGAGTCAAATGTGGGCAAGGTCAAAGCTTGAGAAATTTCACGGGCACGATCCGCTCTAAAATTCATAAAAACAACCGAATCTTCAGGGTCAAGAGCCACTGCAAGACCTTCAGAATCAGTTATAGCAGTCGGTAAAACAAACTCATCTGTTTCACCTCTTTCATAAGCAGCTTCCAAAGCCTTTGAAGCTGAATCTGCATAGAAACTGGCAGTGCCCTTAGCGATCATGTCATAGGCAGATTTTACACGATCCCAACGATTATCTCTATCCATCGCATAAAAGCGACCCACTATTGAAACGATACGACCGGTTCCAACAGCCGCAAATTTTGCATCCAATAATTCAAGGGAAGCCATTGCGCTTTTAGGGGGTACATCTCGTCCATCCAAAAACGCATGCAAATAGATTTTACGTAAACCGCGTTTGGACGCCAACTCCACCATTGCAGCAATCTGCTCTTCGTGACTATGCACGCCACCCGGAGACAACAAACCCATAATATGCAATGCCTTGCCTTTTTCTATGGCAAGGTCAACTGCACGGCATAATACCGGATTAGTAAAAAAACTACCGTCTTCAATTGCATCATTTACTTTAGAGAAATCTTGCGGCACATAACGCCCGGTTCCAATGTGTATATGTCCCACCTCAGAATTACCCATTTGATCATCAGGCAACCCAACAGAGCGACCGGAACAATCTAATAAAGTCATCGGGTAATCTTTCTGCAACTTATCCCAACAAGGCGTATTAGCCATTGCAATGGCATTATTTTCTTTTTCCAATGAGTAACCAAACCCATCAATGATCAATAAAACTAGTGGCTTAGGTCGAGTTAACATCTTCTTATTTATCTCCAAATACTAACAATAAAATGGGTGAAACCGATGCTTGCAAATTTAATTATAAAATACAGTAATATTATCCATTACCCAAAATGATTGAAAATAGAGTATCATTTTGTTAAATTTGCTGCTTTAAAAAATAGGCAACGTTGCCATTATATTAATACACGTTGATAGCAGTTGTGTATAAATAATTCGTCGTGGGTTCTTTATTCAATTTAAAGGCACCATAAATTAAATATCAGTTAAGTAGCACTATGATGATTAAAGACAAAGATATTGCTTATGATGACACAGACATCGTTAGAGCAGCTGAATGCTTAAAAGCCATGTCAAATCCATTAAGACTAAAAATATTATGTGTACTTGGCAGTAACTCAATCAGTGTACAGCACATTGTAGAACAGGTTGGTACCAGTCAAAGCAATATTTCCCAACACTTGATAATTCTTAAAAATAAAAAAATTCTTGGCTCTAAAAAAGACGCTAATAAAGTTTATTACTTTATAGAAGATATTCGTATGTTAAAGCTGATTAAAATGATGCGCGATGTTTTTTGTTCCAATCACTAATAAAATTTACTATTCCACTTAACCAAATAATCATATTCCATGGACCGTTACCTAGATTTCATTTTAAACCACTATATTTTATCACTTGCGCTGGCAGTAGTTACCTACCTGCTGATTCAGGAGTTATTAGACGCAGCCTTAAAAAAATTCGACGCTGTATCACCTTTACTGGCTGTCGCTAAAATGAATGATAGCGAAACCCTTGTTATTGATGTCAGAGAGCTAAATGAATACATTCTTGGCCATATTGACCCCTCCCTAAATATGCCCTTGGGTAAATTAACTGAAGAACTTCCCAAAATAGCTGACCACAAAAACAAGCCCGTTCTTATTTCCTGCCAAACAGGTACACGTTCTGCATCAGCAGCAAAATTATTAACCAAGGCTGGATTTGAGCAAGTGTTTGTAATTACAGGCGGCATGCAAGCATGGGAAAACGACTATAAATTACCCGTAAAAATAACCAGTAAACAAAAAACAAAAGTTACGCCTAAGGCCTAACTTTTTAGCATAGATAATTTCTATATCTTATTAAATTTATCCCTTAACCACTCACACACCTTTATTATGGCTGAAGAACAAACTACGACAGAAAAACAATTTTCCATCCAAAAGATTTATACAAAAGACATGTCTTTTGAAACACCTAATTCACCTAAAATCTTCACCGAAAAATGGGAACCATCCGTTGATTTTAATCTGGGGTCTCACGTCGAACCCTTAGAAAACTCATTATATGAAGTAGCCCTTACCGTCACTATTACTGTTAAAAGTGAAGACAAAACTGCCTATCTAGTTGAAGTCAATCAAGCCGGTATTTTTGCTTTAAGCGGCTTTTCAGAACAAGAAATGGGCCCAATGGTTGGCAGCTTTTGCCCTAACATCCTCTTTCCTTATGCCAGAGAAGCTGTTTCTGATTTGGTAGCAAAAGGTGGTTTCCCACAATTGCTTTTAGCCCCTGTCAATTTTGATGCGTTATATTCACAACATATTCAAGCGCAACAACAAGTGCCAAGTTCTGAAACCATCAATTAATTGATGTGAAAAATAAAAAAATAGCTATCCTTGGCGCTGGCTCTTGGGGCACAGCGCTTGCTATTTTGGCAGCTAGAAATGGCTGCCAAACTTTATTATGGGGACACAACCCCGAACACATGCTGGCTCTTGCTACTGACCGTCAAAATATACGGTATTTACCTAATCTTCCTTTTCCTGATAATCTGCAGATCACCTCAGAGTTATCTGACGTTGCAACCTTTAGCAACTTAATACTGATATGTGTACCCAGTCACGCCTTTAAAAAAACGCTAATCAGTCTTAAACCCTATTCATCCATTGACATACAAATAGCATGGGCCAGTAAAGGCTTTAACCCTGATGATGGCTGCCTGCTTCATGAAATAGTCGCAGAAATATTTACCGAACAAACACCCGCCGCTATCCTGTCTGGCCCTACCTTTGCACGCGAAGTAGCTGCCAACTTACCCACCGCTCTTACCATAGCCTCCGCGCAACCCGATTTTGCCAAACAACTCAGCACTATCTTACATGGCGGGCTTTTTAGAATTTATACCAGTTCTGATGTTATTGGTGTTGAAGTAGGTGGTGCGGTAAAGAATGTATTGGCTATAGCTGCAGGCATTGCCGATGGCTTGGGCTTTGGTGCCAACACACGAGCCGCCCTAATTACCCGAGGGCTTAATGAGATTATTCGCTTAGGCGTTGTACTGGGTGGAAAACAGGAAACCTTTATGGGCTTGGCAGGCTTGGGGGATCTTATTTTAACCTGCACAGACAATCAATCCAGAAACCGTCGCTTTGGTTTAGCACTTGGCTTAGGCAAAAATAGAAACGATGCCATACAAGAAATTGGCCAGGAAATTGAAGGTATATCAGCCGCAAGAGAAACTTTTTTACTGGCAAAAAAGTATGGCATAGAAATGCCCATTACCGAACAAACCTATAAAGTGCTCTATGAAGACCTGGCGCCTTTGACTGCTGTTCAAAATCTATTGTCGCGTGAACAAAAAGCCGAATCTTAATACCCACTAACTAGGTTCCGTTACTGATTGATTAGGTGTCGTTATTCTGGAAAAATCATTTGATCCACGGAAATTTTCAAAAAGTGACAATAAGTTGCCTGTCGCCTTAAGGATGAGAGAAGGTAATCTTGGCATTGTTGATTAATAAAAGCGTTATGATTACTACAAAAAACCCTATCAAAACTTTCGTACACCTTATATCTCAGAAATTTATCTGGATAATCATAGCCTCTTATATTATTGCGACCGTGATGCCAGAATTCGGTCTTAAGATTCGTCATTTTAACTTTGGCAATGTGCATGTGTTTCAAAGTAATTTGGTGATATCTTTGCCCCTAATAATGCTGGCATCTTTACTATTCAATGCCGGACTTGGCGTAAAAGCCATAGAATTGAAGCATCTATTGCATAAACCTTTTTTGTTACTCAGTGGCGTATTAGGAAATATAGTACTCCCACTAACCTTTATCATCGTCATAAATTTTATTATGCAATTTTGGCATGACCAAGATGAGTTACAACAGATTCTTGTTGGTCTTGCTTTAGTTGCTTCCATGCCTATCGCTGGAGGCTCAACTGCGTGGGTACAAAACGCCAATGGAAATTTGGTATTGAGTTTAGGCTTAGTTTTAATTAGTACAATACTCAGTCCTTTACTAACACCCTTAGTGCTTCATGCTGTCGGTTTTGTGGCCACAGGCGATTATGCAGAAGATTTACACGAACTTGCTTCTGATGGAGCCGCCAGTTTTCTGGGTATATGGGTAATCTTACCTTCGTTGCTGGGTATTTTGGCAAATTGGGTGATTGGAGTACATCGCATCTCTTTGGCAATGCCTTATTTAAAGCTCATAAATTACGTTGTTCTAACCTTACTAATCTATTCAAATGCTTCTTTAACATTACCTAATGCCGTTTTTCATCCTGATATAGACTTTCTTATTATCATATTAGTCATTGTTACCCTGCTTTGTATCAGTGCTTTCGCTTCAGGATATTTACTGGCACATGTTTTCCATGCTGATCGTAAAGAAACAGTTTCTTTAGTTTTTGGACTTGGCATGAATAATACGGGTACAGGGCTTGTTATTGCCTCATTAGCCTTGGCAGACCACACCCAAGTGATGCTACCTATAATTTTTTATAACCTAATCCAGTATCTGATGGCATCTGCTGTTTATAGTAGACAAGGGCCTAAGCAAAACTAAACCCTAAAATTTAATTTGACTGGCTTTTAATAGAACCCAATTAAAACACGGTAAGACATAATCCTTAGGGCGACAATAGCGTATTGAACCGCATGATTAACCATCAATCACACAACATTCTCAACCATTCTCACCCTCAACAAATTCAATACTTACCTTGGTGCGCTTCCCAATCTGCGCATTACGACTGCTTACACGTTCTTTCATGCGATTCAATAGACAGCCCAGTTATCGTGCTATAAGGCGTGAATATCAATTTCTTTATGTAGGATATAACCAAGCTCAAGACTAAGCGTCCTTTCTTCGGAAAAATCCTTTGGAATATATTCGTTCGAGGGGAGTTTCTCTGTCAAAAGCCCCATTTTCTGATAGGCTTCGGCCACAAGCTCACTACAAAATAAAGAACTCAAATCTTCCTTATTGTCCCCAAATAGACCATCGTAAGCCGACTTGAGCAATTCGATTTTATTGGTTTCATACGGGCGTCCGCTCACATCATGTCGGAATTGATTTAGCGCACGCATCATAGTATCCGTAAGCGGATTTGAAAGTTGTCTAACACTAATCTCATATCCCTTTGCAAAACATCTTTCGAGACGTTCAGAAAGCTCTACTCGTTGCACCCCTTTAGTCAGCTTCCCAGAATCAGCATCTTTAAGGTCGTTTAATGTGGTTGATTCCCAACAAAATAGAGAGCCTTTGGGATCGAAGGGATCATCGAGTTTGTAAACCATGCCTACGTGTGAATATTTGCTGAGCGTAAAGAACTTAATCCCATCTGAAATGCCGCCTTTGCCTGAGAATAAAAGAATGTCTCCTGTTTTTAAATCGCTACGTATATCTTCGTATTTCATCACTATCTCCTGGCTCGTGAAACAAAAAATAAATATCTAAGGTAAAGTAGTCGCCTAAAAAGATCTCCTGTCATTCTTTAAAAAAGACCAAAATAGGCGACTATCAATAAACCAATAAGGTCGAATTAAATTATTTCTGATACCATTTATTGCTTAAGGATCATACCAACATTAAGGTATAAATTTTTCGACCGTATCTGAGAAAGTTGTACAAGCCCATTTTATTGGCTTCCGAACTGACTGCTGCGGCTTTAAAGTCATATTTACATTCTCTTTTTAAATGAGTGAGTGTACCTTTTGACTTGGAAAACAGTTGGCTATACCACTCGTTATTATCTTCAGGTGCAGGCGAAGGTATATAAAGAACAATGTAACCAGAGGCCCTTTCTACAAAATCAATTTCGATGTTAACCTCACCGGGATTATTGCCATAGGTTACGTTTAAGAAAGAGGGAGCTTCTAATATACCGACGGGCTGTGGCAGTTTTGAAAGCTTAAAACCAGTGCTATCCAGTTTTACCACATCCCCCTTGGCAACCAAGTTAACATAATTACCAAGGTCAGAAAGATTAGCCTCTAACGTTAAACGAGCGGCGTTTTTGGCCGCCGTCTCTTCCTTGGTACAGTCGCCACATTTTACCTGCGCTGCTGTATAGACGTTTATGGCATCTTGAATAGTCGCCAAGGGCGGGATGGGGTTGGAAAAACTGGGGTTATTGCTCATTTTATTAACAATATGCTGGGCTATTGACCCTAACTCAGTGTCTTTAACTTTTGAGAAACTAACCAATGCTTTTTGGGTTTTCATAACGCCTCCTTTTTTACCCGTTAAACGGGAAAACGTTTTAAAAGATGACTAACATTAAATCGCGTCCTTGCATCGTTTCATTCCAAATACTCATACAACCATTCCTTCTTACTACCAAAAGCGTAATTCAGCCGACACACCGCCATGATCTGAGGGCCATAATCTTGGCCCGGTGGATGATAAGGTTTTATCCCATGGCTTGATGCCTACAATATGAATATCCTTAACCCATTTCAGTACTTTACGAGAAAAAACAAAATCAATCCGTTCATACAAATTAGATGGCTTTAACAATTCTTCTTCTTGGCAACAGGTATAACCGGGCGTGTGTTGATATGTTTGCAGCCACCCATCAATATAACCAGCGTCGACAAATTGATCATAAGGCGGCACCATGCCATTTGCTTCTATATCATCCGGTGAGGAATTCATATCCCCCAGCACCAGCAAATACTTACCCCGGGGAGTTGTTGTCTTAAGTGTTGCAATCAACTCGCTCGCTTGTGCAGACTGATAGAATCGGCTTAAGGAGTTTGTTGGGTCGGGTTCTCGTACTTCAAGATGGGTATTAACTACACGATAGTTCTTATCACCTACCTTAACATCAGCGGCAACAAAACCTCGTTGAATAGGAAGCGCGATTGGCCCTGGTAGTTGTGCGATGACTACCTGTTGATAATTACAGCCATCAAACGAGATTTTGGCCGGACATACTTTTTTAAAGTTTACAGCGCGTGCCTTTATATCATTTCTGACCAGAATCACATCGCGGTCAATTGTATTTAAAAGGACTGGAATCTCATTAATTTGAAAAGGAATTCCGGGCGGAAAATCGGGAAGATGTATGTCTGAAACATCCAGATTTTTTACGCTGGCGACTGCTTTGTAATGAACGCCTTGTGCCTTAAGAGCAGATAAAGTTTCTTTTAATTGATCAACAAACGCACCCGCGATCTCAGGATCGTTACAGCCCTTCCCTGCTATTGGTGACAGCAAATCAGTACAGTCAAATCGCCATGCTTCCTGAAGGGCCACAACATGTGGATGATCTTTTGCGATTTGTGCTGCTTGCCGCTGCACTCTATCATGAAAGCGACTGTCTGCTATTTTCTTAAGCACCGAAACCAAAGCCGCATTAAATGCAGTAGAATCAGAAGCCGTTAGTAGCGGTGTCAGATCAGCACCGGGATATTGATTTTGGGTTATAACCTTGATCGTATGGCGATCATCCCAATGGTTCTCATGCCGATGATCTGTTGCTGATGCTACCGAGTAAAAAAACAGTAAGGATGAAATGATTAATGTCTGAAGGATGCGTATCGTATTCATAGTTTTCCTCATTAATTTAAACGTATACAAGCTATTAATAGTGAAGATTGCAGTTGTTGAATAGCATGACCAAACGGCACACCCTCAGCTGGGCTACTAAGATACGCTCTTTAAATTAATGCACAATACGTATAAATACCTATACGCCCGTTGCTTAGGGGTTATTACGCGCTTATTATTTTTGATGCTGTGACTATGAAAAATCGGGGCAATGATCCTATTTGCCTTACACTAGAGCATAAAGCCATCATGGCGACCAAGTTTTTCTATTTCAGAGCTAGAGAATACGCCACTAGCGTTGGAGTTATTTTCGAATAAGCGGGGCAATATGCCAACAGAGTTTAGGCTATCGTCACGACCATCTAAGCAGACCTGTAATAGGGCAAAGTATAATTTTATTGGTTACTGCTTTAATCTCCAGTTATGCTGGTGAACTGCCCTGCAGTCTTGTCATACTCTCCCAGATTGCTGATTTATGACCCCACTCTGCCGTAATACTTTACCGCTCTGCTGTTAAAGTACCCAACTGCACTGTAGATCAGTGTCAAGCTGCTTTATCCTTAAAAAACCATTTGATCCACAAAAAACACGAAAAGCACGAACATAGTCAAAAACATACAAGTACTAACTCATCGCCTAAAAGATGATTGGCTTTTGAAAATAATCGACTGATTACCCGCTTGTCTTTTGTTTCTTTCTTGATTTTGTTCAACTAACTAAGGTTTTGAAGTTTAACAAGCATATCTTTATTGATCCGGATTTTTAGAAAAGCCGCTTGGCATTTCTTGCGACTTTGCCAACTCTTTTTTAGCCGCTGCCTTTTGCTGATTAGACAAATAGGTGCCGCCGAGTATAAAGGCCATGATAATAAGATAGGTAATCGAGGCAACGCGCCTTGCTTTTTTGCTGTGTTCGTAATTGTTCATGAGTCAATCCAAATTTATTGTCTAGTTAGTGTACACCCGAGCCTATTGCTTCGTCATACCCGATCTTTTATTTTTACCTATTAAAGTAATAATTGGTCTTGCAACACTTTAATTTCATCACGGGTTCTTGCGGCTTGTTCAAACTCCAAGTTTTTAGAATACCGATACATATCATCTTCCAGTTGCTTGAGTTTTTTGCCCAGTTGTTTGGGCGTCATGGTTTTATAATCCGCTGAATATTCTGCGACTTTATTAAGTGCTTTAGCAGAGGACGTTCCGGAACCGGGAATTGCCACCTGCAGAATATCCGTTATGGATTTTAGAATGGTTGCCGGCTCTATACCTTGTTCTATATTAAATAGATGTTGTTTTTCTCGGCGACGTTCCGTTTCTTCTATGGCTTGTTGCATGGAGCGGGTGATTTTGTCGCCATACAATATCGCTTTACCGTTACTATTTCTGGCCGCTCGACCTATCGTTTGCACCAACGACACCACTGAGCGTAAAAAGCCTTCTTTATCCGCATCCAATATGGCAACCAAGGACACTTCGGGAATATCCAAACCTTCTCGTAAAAGATTAATACCCACCAAGACATCAAACTGCCCTAACCTCAAATCACGAATAATCTCTACGCGTTCAACGGTATCGATATCAGAATGTAAATAACGCACACGCACGCCATGTTCTGACAAATATTCCGTTAAATCCTCCGACATTCTCTTGGTTAAAGTCGTTACCAGAACACGCTCTTTGACGCTGACACGTAAATTGATTTCTGATAATAAATCATCAACCTGCGAGGTTGCCGGACGCACTTCAACGACCGGATCAAGTAAACCAGTCGGCCTGACCACTTGCTCGGCAAACACACCTGAATGTTCTTTCTCATAAGGACCGGGGGTTGCAGAGACATAAATCCGTTGCGGCGATTTGGCTTCAAACTCTGCAAACATCAACGGTCGATTATCCAACGCAGACGGTAATCTAAAGCCGTATTCGACTAGTGTTTCCTTACGCGACCGATCACCTTTATACATCGCGCCGATTTGTGGCACAGTCACATGGCTTTCATCAACGATGACCAAGGCATAATCGGGTAAGTAATCAAACATGGTCGGTGGTGATTCGCCTGCGGCTCGACCTGATAAATAACGGGAATAATTTTCAATACCGGAGCAATAACCCACTTCCAGGATCATTTCAATATCAAACAAAGTGCGCTGCTCAAGCCGCTGGGCTTCTACCAATTTATTTAAAGCGCGCAAATGTTTAAGCCGTTCTTTAAGTTCAATCTTGATCGATTCAACGGCTGTTAACAGTTGCTCTCGCGGCGTTACATAATGGCTTTTTGGATAAACCGTATAGCGAGCCAAGCGCCGAATGATTTCACCGGTTAACGGATCAAACAAAGACAAACGCTCGACTTCATCATCAAATAATTCAACGCGTAAGGCTTCGCTATCCGATTCGGCGGGAAAGATATCAATCACTTCGCCACGCACACGATAGGTTGCCCGTCGTAATTCAATGTCATTACGGGTGTATTGCATTTCTGCCAAACGCCTCAGAATATCACGCTGCTTAATGAGGTCGCCCTTAACCAGATGCAACACCATTTGAAAATACGATTCGGGTTCACCCAAACCATAAATAGCCGAAACGGTTGCAACAATAATCGTATCGCCTCTTTCTATTAAGGCCTTCGTCGCTGACAAACGCATTTGTTCAATGTGTTCATTGATCGCGGCATCTTTATCAATAAAAGTATCGGAGGCTGGGACGTAAGCTTCCGGTTGATAATAATCATAATAGGACACAAAGTACTCGACACTATTTTCCGGAAAAAACTCTTTCATTTCCCCATAAAGCTGTGCAGCCAGCGTTTTATTAGGCGCCATAATCATCGCCGGGCGCTGCACTTCATTAATCACATTGGCGATGGTAAAGGTTTTTCCGGAGCCGGTTACGCCCAGCAAAGTTTGATGTACCTCACCATCATTTAAGCCTTCAATAAGTGCTTTAATAGCGGTGGGCTGATCACCTGCCGGCGTAAATCGGCTATGGAGTTTAAATGGCTTTTTCACTGATATTATTTCTCTTTACTCTACAGTCGCTATTAACGGATAGTTTTTCGTACCACCCGCACCGCCTTTTAGACAAGGGGCGACAGAACTTGTGTAGCTATTAATGCTGTTGGGTCAAGATAACTATTGTTGCTATTTTAACACTGTACTCTTAGCAAGCTACATTACATAGCGTATAATCGTCCCCATTTATGACATTCATTTTACACGGCGGATCATGAGCATCACACTTTCGAACAGAGTCAAAGCAGTTAAACCTTCTCCTACCTTGGCGATTACTGCCAGAGCGGCTCAAATGCGTGCCGCTGGTAAAGACATTATCGGCCTTGGAGCGGGCGAACCCGACTTTGATACACCCGATCATATTAAAGCGGCGGCTGTTAAGGCAATGGAAAGTGGCTTTACCAAATACACGGCCGTTGATGGCACTGCAAGTCTTAAAAAAGCAATTATCGCCAAGTTTAAATACGACAATAATCTTGATTACCAACCCAAGCAAATTCTGGTTTCTTGCGGGGGTAAACAAAGCTCTTACAATTTAACTCAGGCCATGATTAACCCGGGCGATGAAGTGATTATTCCTGCACCTTTTTGGGTTTCTTATCCCGACATGGTTTTATTGGCTGATGGTGTGCCGATTATTATCGAGACCACACAAGCGCAAAATTTTAAAAGCCCCTCTAATCCTTCTGGCGTTGCTTATACCCTGGAAGAATTAAAAGCCTTGGGTGATGTGCTTGCTGATTTTCCCGATATTATTATCGCAACCGATGATATGTATGAACATATCCTTTGGAATAAAGGTTCATTTGTTAATATTTTAAATGCACACCCCGAATTTTATGACCGTACCGTGGTTATGAATGGCGTTTCAAAAGCTTATTCCATGACCGGCTGGCGTATCGGTTATGCCGCAGGCCCCGCTGATTTAATCGAAGCGATGTGTACCATTCAATCACAAAGCACATCTAACCCAACCTCTATTTCGCAGTATGCCGCCGAAGCCGCTTTATTAGGCGACCAAAGCTTTATTACCAACATGTGCGTAGAGTTTAAAAAACGTCATGATTATGTTGTTGCTGAACTGAATAGTATTGAAGGCATTGAATGTCTGGAAACTGACGGCACATTTTATGTGTTTCCTAATGTTCAAAAACTGATTGACCGCTTGGATGGTATTAACAATGATTTGGAGTTTTCTGATTATTTAATCGAAAAAGCCGGCGTTGCTTTAGTACCCGGCTCTGCGTTTGGTTCCGAAGGTCATATCAGAATTTCCATAGCCACCAGCATGGCTAATTTGCAAAATGCTTTGGAACGTATCAAGAAAGCTATTTGATTTTGTAATAACGCTTATTAAGATGGGTAATGGCAAGCGCTGTTATCCATCTTATCAATAAACCAATTCACCACTTTTATGAAAATACTCATCGTTCGTCCTGATGGAATTGGTGATTTAGTCGTATCGCTACCGTTTGCCACTCAAATTCGTCAGCAAATACCTGATGCTGAGATTGGTTTTTTAGTCCATCCAATTGTCGCACCCGTTTTAGAAAACCACCCCGATGTCGATTTCGTTAAAACGATAACGATTTTTTCGCCTTTTAAAGAACGCATGCAAGCCTTCTCAAAAGATATCGATGTCACTATTTTTCTTAAGCCCTTTAAAGAATTGATGTGGCCGGCTTTCTTTGCGCGAACGCCTATTCGAATCGCCACGGGCTATCGTTTAAGAAGCTTATTGGTCAATCGTCGCATCTATGAACATCGTAGGGATTGCACCAAGCATGAAGCTGACTACAATTTAAGTTTATTAAAAGGACTGGGCATCACCCCTGCTCCACTGCTTCCTCCTCAATTGGTGATGACTGCAAACGAACTTAGTGCGGGTCAAAACTATTGGAAGAAAACAGACAAGGCACGCATCATCATCCATCCGGGCGGCTTTTCTACTCGGCATTGGCAGCCCGTCCATTATTTAAATCTGGCCTTGGATCTGGTTGACCGAGGCTATAGTGTAATCTTTACGGGCAGTGAACAAGAACGCGTTGATTTTGCGCGAGAGACCCTAATTGATAAGACAAGCTCTCCTGACATGATCAACTTAATGGGACAGCTCTCGATTCGAGAATTAATGGCTGTTATTGCAACCGGCCAAGTCCTTGTTTCCGGCTCAACCGGCCCTGCCCATTTAGCTGCTGCTCTGGACACGTTTACCGTTAGTATCTTTGATCCAAGACGAAGTTCACTGCCTATAAGATGGCAACCCTTAGGACTCGGCGTTCTTTTACGTCCTAACGTTCCAACCTGCGAAAAATGTATTGGAGAAGCCTGCGCTTATTGGGATTGTCTTGATCGAATTAAAGTGTCTGATGTTGCCTCTCAAATAACTCAACACATCCAAAACCCTCAACACCAAACCGATATGCAAATAATAGACATTTAAGAGACTAGAATCTCAGTGATTTATCATTCATTGTTCGGGAAACATGTGCCCTTATAAAACGCTTCTGTGGGACAGCTTGAGCCATCTTTAAACGTACAAACCGAATTTTTAACGGCCAGTGTTTGACCACCTGACCAAGCGCAATATTTTTGATCGACACTATCTAAACCAGTCGTTTTTACCCCACCTTGAGGGCATTCCCCCCGTAATAATGCCCATTCCTCACAGGCTTTATTATCTTCAAAATAACAAACGCCGTATTCGCCGCCATCACCGCGCTTTTCAATAGTTAAATGACCGCCGGATTTTGAACAATTAACAGAGGCCGGATTAGCTAATTGTGTTGAAGTTTCCGCTTTGACACCGGTTACACAATTTTTATAGGTAGAGACATTACCCTCCTCTATAAAAGCCGTGTCACCTTTATTCCAAAATACAAATGATTCATCTGTATTCACATAACGCGCACCAGAGCCGGACATACCTTGAGATAAGAGAAAATGTCTTCCGTCGCTTAAGGTCAGTGAGACTTTATCTTTTAAAAAGACCGCTTGTATTGTTTTATTTTCAATACAATTAAAAAGTGCAGAGTTTATTACCTCAGCAGTCGATGCCTCCACAAAGGTATTAGGTTGCAGACTTTTTTGATATACAACGAAAATACCTGCACTGATAAAAGCGGTAATTAAAACAATCAAGGCTAATTTTTTCATAAATAATATGCTTTGGGGGTTAAGGCTTATCGGATGTGATAATTAGGTTACTGGATTCCCTTAAGGAATTGGTTTTAATTTTAAAATCGACTTAAACTAACTGTTAATGTTGTTATGTATAGTGGTTAAGAGTAAGCTAATCTTGGCTATTCAATAGAGCATTTAGCCTTCCAATCCGTAACTACGGTGTCATAAAGCTTTAAATCACAAAATTCCTTTCAACTATTTGGAGAATTGCCATGAGTAAAGAACAAAAAAGCAATAAAGAAGACAAGAAAAAACCGGCTCTAAGCCCTAAAGAAAAGAAAGCGGTCAAAAAATCCAAGAAAGATTCTAAATAGTTAAATAAAAGCCCGTCATTGCCCGACATCCTCAAGCTTAAACAATGCCTGAGGATGTCGGGAGTTTAGCTACCAACTCCCCGTATTTACCATAGAAACCCAAGGCTCCTGAGGCGCAAGAGGGGCTCCTTTTTGTAAAAACTCGATTGAAATAGCATCTGGTGAACTTACAAAAGCCATGTGTCCATCACGAGGCGGGCGATTGATTAAGACACCTTTATCCAACAACTTTTGACAGGTTTCATAAATATTATCGACTTCAAAGGCAAGATGACCAAAGTTACGCCCTCCCCCATAATCTTCTGTATCCCAGTTATAAGTCAGTTCAATTAAAGGTGCCTCGGCTTTAAGCGCCTGATTCTCATCAAAGGGTGCATATAAATAAATCAAGGTAAAGCGACCCTGTTCACTCTCAAATCGGTGACTCTCAATCAAGCCCAATTTATTACAAAAAAAATCTAGGGATTCCTGTAAATCACGAACTCGAATCATGGTGTGTAAATAACGCATAGCAATTTATTCCTTATGATTGTTTTGTATTGATAAGCGCTGCCTGCCCATCAATAAGTTCAATAGCTTTGTATCTAAAGCAATCAACGGTATGATCATTTACCATCCCGATTGCCTGCATATAGGCATAACAAATTATACTGCCTACAAACTTAAAACCACGCTTTTTTAAATCTTTACTCATTACCTCGGATAAACCACTAAAGGCTGGAAGTTCCGCATGATTTTTCCAAGCGTTCTGCAAAGGTTGGTTATCAACAAACAACCAAATGTAGGCATCAAAACTGCCAAAACTTTCTTGAATAGCCAAAAAAGCGCGAGCGTTAGTGATCACTGAATTGATTTTTAGTTTATTCCTTATAATGCCTGGATTAGTCAATAATGAGTTAATTTTGCTGTCGTCATAACATGCGATGATACTGGGTTCAAAATTATCAAAGGCTTTTCTGTATCCATCACGCTTTTTTAAAATAGTCGACCAACTTAATCCTGCTTGCGCGCCTTCAAGCGATAAAAACTCAAATAAGAGTATGTCATCATGAATAGGGACACCCCATTCGTGATCATGATAATGCTCTTCAAGTGCGCTGGAAAGTGCCCATGAACATTTTTTTTGGGATATTATCAATATCAAAACCTCTATATAAAAGCATCGACCGATATAAAACATGTCAGCCATTAGCTTACAACAGCTCTAACTTTTTACGTTACTTCTTGGCTAAAATAAGTAGCTACTCTTTAATAAAATTAAAGTTGATTAGGTTATTGAGACTCAAAAAGAACATATACCTGCAAAAAATGGTACAAAAACTGCTATAAACAATTAGATGCCTGATATTAAAAAAGCATTACAAACTCTACATTGAACTTAACGCTCCATGAAATGGTGCAACTTATCGTTAACCAGGTAAATATTACATAAATTTTATAACATCAAACACTCTGGAAATAATAGATAACTCTCTAAAAAGATAAAAGTGGTTTATTACCAACCTAATGCACCAATGTAGGGCTGATCCGTTTATAACGCGCACCAATAGTGGAATTAAATATAACAGTGCATTATTATAAAAGTTAGAGTCGACAACGACTTATCACCTAAAAACCTTTAGCCATTTACGCAACACCGACATTGAGAATCTGAAATTATGACACCCTTCTTTAAGCCACTGATCATTCTATTCCTGATATCTCCAGCAGCTAATGCTAACGATTTATTACCGGTTGTGAAAGCCAGTCCAACCCTAATGAAACAACTTAAAGTTATTGCCATAGGAGAAGGTCAAACGCAAGACTCCTTTCGCTTACCTGCACGGATTGATCTCGACCAACAGCATGTCGCTCGCATAGGAACCACAGTGATAGGTCGAATTATCGAAACAGACGCCGTACTCGGCCAAGAAGTTCGTAAAGGTGAAAAACTCGCGACATTAAATAGTACCGAACTCGGCTTGGCACAATCAGTCTATTTAAAGACCAATTCCCAAGTAAACTTAAAACGCTTGGTGGTATCCAGAGCCAAGCGTCTAATGGACAGTGGCATTATTGCAGCCGCTAACATTCAAGAAAGAGAAACCATGCTGGCTGAAGCAGAGGTTGATTTACGAACAGCTACCGATCAATTACGTGCACTCGGCATGTCTAGTGGTGATCTGGCGCGACTATCAAAGGAAAAAAAAATCCACTCCATTTTACCCATTACAGCCAGTATTGGAGGAACCATTGTTGAACGCCAAGTTACGGTTGGCCAGGTAGTACAACCCGCAGATGCCTTATTTACCGTCGCTAATCTCTCCCATGTCTGGGTAGTTGCTGAACTACCGGAACAACAAGCCAGTTGGGCTCATAAAGGTGATGAAGCTGAAGTAACCATCGCTGCCCTGCCAAATGAAACCTTTCATAGTCAACTTATTTATGTGGCCGATATGGTTGATCCTAACACCCGCACCGTAACTGTCCGTATGGAACTGCCAAATCCTCAACGGAATTTAAAACCACACATGTTGGCTAACTTACTGATACGTAAAAAAGGCGTTCAAGACTTGATCTTACCTGATTCCGCCGTGATTCGTGATAATGATACTGATCACGTATTCGTAGAAACAGGGCCTAATTCGTTTGAACTTAGGTCGGTAAAACTAGGTGATATTAACGTCAATTCAAGGCCTATTCTAAGTGGATTACAACTGGGTGATAAAGTAGTCGTTGAAGGTGGGTTCCATCTTAACAGCGAACGCCAACGCAAGGAATTGGAGTAAATCATGATTGAAGCTTTAATTCGCGGTAGTTTAAACAATCGTATTTTAGTCATAGCACTGGCATTTGGAATGATCCTGTTTGGCATTCGCGCGCTGCAATCACTATCTGTCGACGCCTTTCCTGATGTCACCAATGTACAGGTTCAAATTGCCAGTGAAGCGCCAGGTCGATCACCGGAGGAAGTTGAACGTTTCATCACGGTACCCCTGGAAATTTCCATGACAGGCCTACCTGGTTTGACAGAAATGCGCTCGTTAAACAAAAATGGTTTATCTCTGATCACCCTTGTTTTTACTGACGACACTGATGTCTATTTTGCCAGACAACTAGTGATGGAACGCTTGATAGAAGTTAGTCATAGCATGCCAAGCGGAGTCAACCCTATATTAGGCCCGGTATCAACCGGACTGGGTGAGGTCTATCAATATACCTTAGATCGTAATGACGATGGCAACCGTGCACTGACACGTGAAGAATTGATGCATCGACGTGAAACCCAAGACTGGGTAGTCCGCCCCTTACTAAGAGGAATACCGGGGGTTGCAGAAATTAACTCACAAGGTGGTTATAACAAACAATATCAAGTATTGATTAATCCGGATCGGATGCTGCATTACCATATTACGCTGGATGAAGTCTTTAATGCCTTGATACGAAATAACGCCAATAGTGGTGGCGGTGTTTTACCTCATTATGCCGAGCAATATTTAATTCGCGGTGTTGGTTTAATTCGTGATATTGCAGACATTGGCAACATTGTTCTTAAAGAAGAAAATAGCGTTCCTGTTCATATTCACGACGTCGCCGAAGTAAAAATTGGTCATGAAGAAAGAGTGGGAGCTGTTATAAAGAACGGTTATACCGAATCTGTTGGTGGTATTGTCATGATGCTTCGCGGAGGTAATGCGAAAGAACTGGTCAGTCGCATTAAAGAGAGGGTAAAAGAAATCAACGACAAAAATATGTTGCCGGAAGACCTTAAAATCGTACCTTATTACGACCGGAGTGAACTGGTAGATGCGGCACTCCATACCGTCACTAAGGTTCTTCTAGAAGGCATAGGTTTGGTTGTTATTACCTTACTGCTATTTCTAGGTGATATTCGTTCCAGCCTGATCGTTGTCAGTACATTAGTTGTAACACCGCTGGTTACTTTTATCGTCATGAATCAACTGGGTATTTCTGCGAACTTAATGTCCTTAGGCGGACTGGCAATTGCTATAGGATTAATTGTCGACGGATCTGTTGTGGTGGTTGAAAATGCTTTTAGCTTTCTTACTGACCGTAGGGGCGGTACAACCAGTCGTGTAAAAGTGGTGATGGCTGCAGCGCAAGAAGTTGCTACTCCGGTATTATTTGGTGTGGGTATTATTATTTTGGTTTTTTTACCGCTCATGACACTAGAAGGTATGGAAGGCAAAATGTTTGCGCCCTTGGCCTACACCATCGCCATTGCCTTGATGATTTCACTGGTACTTTCATTAACCTTAACACCGGTTTTATGCTCATATTTATTGCAAGGCCAGACTGAGAAAGAACATGACACACGCATTATTGCCTTCATTAAAAAACCTTATTTAAAACTACTGGATTTATCTCTACAAAAAAGTAAAACCGTTGCTTTAACGGCCACTGCTTTATTTGTTGGTGCCTTAGCATTGCTCCCTTTTTTGGGCAGTGCCTTTATTCCTGAAATGAAAGAAGGTTCCATTGTTCCAGCCATCAACCGTATGCCAAATATTTCCTTGCAAGAAGGTATAAAAATGGAAATGGAAGCCATGCGTATGGTTATGGAAATTCCCGGGGTGAGTTTGGCAGTAACCAATATTGGTCGTGGCGAAAGTCCTGCTGATCCACAAAGTCAAAACGAATCAACCCCTATTGTCAGCTTAAAACCAAGAGATCAATGGCCTAAAGGTTGGACTCAGGATACTATTGCTGATGCCATGCGTGATAAATTAAGCAATAACTTACCAGGCATACAAGTGGTTATGGCTCAACCGATTTCCGACCGTGTCGATGAAATGTTGACCGGTGTACGATCGGATTTGGCTGTAAAAATATTCGGTGACGACCTGGAAAAGTTAAAGGCAACCGCTAACGAGATCGCACGAGTTGCCAGCAACATAAAAGGTGCTCAGGACATTCGTGTAGAACGACTAACGGGTCAACAGTATTTATCTATTGATGTTAATCGGGAAGCAACAGCCCGACATGGTATCAATGCATCTGATATTCATGATGTGATTGAAACCGCTATCGGAGGCAAAACAGCAACCCTTATCTATGAAGGTGAACGACGCTTCTCAGCTGCCGTCCGTTTACCTGAAGGTTTTCGTAATAGCATAGAAGCCATCAAAGCCATTTTCTTAACGTCAGCTAATGGTGCACGCGTTCCTTTAGGGGACCTCGCAAACATTCAATTAAATGACGGACCCTCACAAATTAGCAGAGAAATGGGCAAACGACGAATCGTTGTCGGTATTAATGTAAGAGACAGAGACTTGGGTAGCTTCGTGGCAGAATTGCAAAAAACAGTCTCCGAACAGATAAAACTTCCGGATGCCTATTATCTTGAATGGGGTGGACAATTTCAAAATATGGAACGAGCATTGGGTCACTTAAAAATCATCATCCCAATTACCATTGGTGCCATTTTCTTTTTATTATTCATGCTTTTTAACTCGTTACGCTTTGCAACACTGATCATTTTAGTACTGCCCTTTGCATCTATTGGTGGCGTAGTGTCTTTATTTATCAGTGGGGAATATTTATCGGTACCAGCTTCTGTCGGCTTTATAGCCTTGTGGGGAATCGCAGTTTTAAACGGTGTGGTATTAGTTTCTTATATCCGTAACCTGAGAGACAGTGGACTCAGTCAAATTCAAGCTATTAGACAGGGTTGTGCTCAACGATTTCGCCCTGTCATGATGACAGCTACGGTTGCATTACTCGGCTTGGTACCTTTTCTATTCGCAACGGGTCCTGGTTCAGAAGTTCAACGCCCCTTAGCCATTGTTGTTATCGGTGGACTGATAACTTCAACATTACTGACATTAATTATGTTACCGGCTCTCTACCGATGGTTTGAAGAAAAACGTTAACTGATTAAGTTATTCTTAATCACATTTTCATTGGGAATTCAGGGAAAAATTGTATGGTTAACCATATAATCAAACAAGCTAAAACCAATACTGTTGTTTTGATATTTTTTTTGGTTTCTTTATCGTTTGTTTTGAACATAATTTTCACCTTTTGATTAATACGTTATGATTCTTAATTAGACTAATCCTAAGTTCAATATTAGCTTTTTTTAGCAATACGTTAAAAGAGTTTTAGCAAATGTAAGGGTATTAGTTACTCAGTTAAATAAACTTGGACTTAACAGATTTGATCAGACTAAAACTAATAATGCTAATCTGATCAATTTATTACCTGTAAAACTACTCTCCGAACTAATTTATAACCGGGTTTGGAATAAAAGCAAATTAATGTTGATCTTAATGGTGATAATTAGCAAGAATTGCTAGTAATTTCAGAGTTTGAAAAATTGGATTAATCCAATTCAACTTCAAAGGTGTGGTAACGAAACTTGCAGACATAAAAAAACAGAAAGCTACTTAAGAACAATCAGTTATCTTTTGTATATGACGAAGAAGCAACACCCGACCTAGCCGATTTAATTGGTGCAAGAATGGTAATATCGTCAGAAACAGAAGATGGAGCGGCACTTGCTTAGTCTTTAGTTAAGAGTTTAGTCTCTGGTGACACAATGACCGTTAGGAAGCTCTATGGCTCGCCTGTGCAGTTCACACCTCAGTTTAAATTAATAATGCTAGGTAATCATATACCAATCATTAAAGGGGGTGACTACGGGATTTGGCGTCGGGTTTGTTTAATTCCGTTTAACCGAATATTCAGCCCAGAAGAGCGAGATGCAATACTAGTTGATAAGTTAAAAGGCGAAGCACCTCATATCTTGGCTTGGATGGTAGATGGTTGTTTAGATTGGCAAAGTCGGGGGCTAAAAGACTTGCCAGCCATAGTAGTAAATGCTACAGATAACTTATAAAGAAGAGCAAGATTTAATTGGAACTTGGATATCTGAATGTTGCGAAACATCGTCAAGCAAAGAAACTACAACAGAAGTTATTTATGCTAACTATGTTGTATGGAGTGCTGCTAATGGTTTAAGGCCTGATCATTCGTTGAGACTTCGGCATGACTCGTTTGAATCGCGGCATCGATGATGGGCGCGTGCTCCGGTTTAGTAATAACCGGCTTGGCCGGGGTAATTTCTTTAATGGCTTTGGTCAGGCTTTTTTTACCATCAATGACTTCTTTAACCAACTCTGCCGGGGCTTCCTTAATTAGTTTATCAGCCATTTGTTGGGTGCGCTGCCCTACCCCGGA
>JAPLRP010000074.1 GCA_026399095.1 Methylococcales bacterium
TTTATCAAGCCAAGATCACCATGACATACAGACGCTAAAATACTATTCAAGTCTTCTGTGACTATATCGCCTATCGGATCCAACGCTTCATCTTCATGTCCAAGTTCTCCAAAAAATTTGGCAATGATGGGGTAGGCTTTTTTCTCCCTAAATTGAGCAAGAAGATACAAGGCATAGATGAAAGCAGGTGTTTCATCGATAAACAAGGGGTTTTGGGCTACGTTTTCAATGATATCCAATAAGGCTGGGGTGATTGATTCTTGTTGAAGAATTGCATTTTTCAACGCTTCTCGTGGAAAAATTGAATCATCGTCTCTATTTAATTCTGCAATTATTTGTTCAATGGTCAGCATAAGATTGGCGTTTTATTGCTTGGTGATTTGGAATAAAAGATCGTTAGTGACTGAGATTACTAAAATTGGGAGTACAGATTATATTTAACAGAATTATTTCTTTAAGTTGGCATTAGCACTTGCCGCATTTTGCTCTAGTTGTAACAATGTGCTTAAGTTATTGCGCTCAAGTTGCTCAGAAGTAATCGCTATATTGCGATCTAATTGTTCTTTGGTACTTAATGCATTTAAATCTAGTTGGATCTTAATTTTAGTTGAATCTTGTTCGGACTGAGCTTTTATTGAGGCTACGTTCTTTTCTGATTGAGCTTTGATTGCCTCAGCATTTTTATCTGATTGCGCTTTTATTGTAGCAATGTTATTTTCTGACTGGGCCTCAATTTTAGTCGCATTTTGTTTTGATAATTCCAATAATTTTTGATATTCGGAAGATTGATCAGCAAAAGAAACCGCAGGAAGAGCTACTATAGATAAGTATAAGAAAGTTTTAAAGTTCATTGATTTAGTTATATTTAATTGGTTCGTTAAAAAATATTTCCCGAGGGGTTATTGTTAATCCAGCGACCTAGTCGGCAGGGATGGGGCCAATAACTTCATAAAAGCAGGGATTATGGCTGCTTCTACTTCGGCAGACCAATGATGAAGAAATGTTCGGTGGCAACTATTCTGACTCAGGGGGCTACCAATAACAAATACAAGCTTATAACTTTCTTAATATATTGGGTATTTGCCTAGACAAACGGCTTTTAAACTATCAGCCACCCGTCATACTCATATAACGCAAGATCACCGGTTGCTCGTGGATATTGAACTCATGTTTTTCGGGTTTGATTAACATGGCATCAATAATGGCTTGTTTAAGAACGTCGATATTACCCGGATTGGCTCTTAGTACAGCTTTTAAATCAACCGAATGCTCATTACCTAAACAAAGTAACAAGCGCCCTTCAACCGTTAATCGCACTCGGTTGCAGGTGCTACAAAAGTTTTCACTGTGTGGGGAAATAAAGCCGACACGCGTTTGCGTACCCGCTACTTTAAAATAATTTGACGGCCCACCGGTTTTTTCAAGTGAAGCGACTAAAGAGAATGTTTGAGCTAAATCTTGTTTAATCAAATCACTGGAATAATAAGCTTCTGAGCGATCATGTTTGGCAACAATGCCCAAAGGCATTTCTTCAATAAAGCTGATATCAATGCCCTTATCAACAGCATACTGCACTAAATCGGTTACTTCTTGATCATTTCTGCCTTTAAGAATGACCGCATTGATTTTTATGCCCTCAAAACCGACCGCTTTAACAGCGTCTATACCCCGAAGTACCTGCTGTAAATCGCCGGTTCGGGTAATGGCCTTAAATTTATCGGCATCCAAGGTATCCAGACTAATATTAATGCGCTTAACACCGACCTTTTTTAAATCAGCCGCCATCGCTTCCAGTTGCGAGCCGTTGGTCGTTATCACCAGCTCATGCAAACTTTTAATTTGACCTATATTTTCCAGCAGTTCCAAAGCCCCTTTTCTTACCAAGGGCTCACCGCCGGTTACTCTGATCTTTTTAACACCCAACTCGGCAAAGGCTTTGGCAAGCGTATGAATTTCTTCCAACGTTAATACTTGCGAACGTGGTAAAAAAGTCATGTCTTCTGCCATGCAATACACACAACGAAAGTCACAACGATCCGTAATAGAAATTCTTAAATAATCAACTGTTCTTCCGAAACGATCAATTAATTGAGTTGGGGTGGCTGGAGAAGTCATAGTCATCAGGGTAAAAAACAAGTAAGTAATATTACCATATTATAGACTGAACACTTATTTTCAGACATCAGTTGAGCCTGTTTACTGCCGACAATTTAGACTTGACAGCAATGATTTTGCCAAGACGGCTTCTGACTTACACACATAAGCTTATCATTTAAAGAGATATAACAAAAAATAGGTAAAATCACGACGAATAAACACTAGGCACAACGTAAGTTATTGATTGTTAATATCATAAATGGCCTGTGCAATTATCAGTCAATCTAACAAACCCTAAGAAAAATTAGATAGTTAGCGAGTTACTCAAGGCGTAATCCACAGACTTATCCACAGCTTCTGGGGATAAGTCTATAAGCGACTATGTGTCAAATGCTTACAAAAAATAACGGAGGTAAACTCTGCATTATGAAGCTAACTTATTGATTGTTGATCTTTGGCCGAATGAAGGCATTTAAAAAAGCCTTGGGGCTATGAGTCGGACGATAGCTTAATGATTAACCAAGTGCTCAAAACATAATCACTAAATAATAAGCAAATCGATTAAAAGTCGGCACTGGATTAAGACCTATCAATTCAAGAATCTATCCCTTTGAAACCATCCCAAACTTAGGGCACAAACATCTCAACCGGGCTAGAGAAATCATAAACACTCATTTTATGCGCTTTAGGACTGGATGCTGCGGCTTTAAAAACGTATTTTTTTTCACTTTTTAAATGGGTCATGATGCCTCTTGAGTTGGTAAAAAACTTGCTATACCATTCATTATTATCCAAAGGTCCCGGATAAAGTGAATAAAGCAAAATGCAATATGAATCCACTGTAATGAATACACACCAGAGTGTTGCAGGATTAATATCCTGTGCTTAAGTAGCGGTTATTGTCATCAAACAGCCTATTTAAAAGCTAAATAACCGAGTATGTTATGAAATATCCCGAACCTGTTTTGCCTTGTTAGCCATGCTGTATGATTTAATGAGAAAACCTTATCAAATAAAAGCATAATTAAGGTAAACATGGCATAATATTTGTTTTTTAATATGACGCTCTACGTTCAGCTGATCCATTAACGAACTTGCTGAGTTATTTATCTAGCCTACTCTTAATTATAATTTCAGCCAGTCATGAAACTAGATGATCAAAAACTTCGCGAATTAGGCTTAGCCGTTATACAGGTAGAGGCACAAGCTGTTTCAGCCCTGGCTGAACAGATTAATGACCGATTTATTGCCGCCTGTAAGTTGCTGTTTAATTGTACCGGTCGTGTCGTGGTTATTGGCATGGGTAAATCGGGACATATTGCCGGAAAAATTGCGGCAACATTGGCCAGCACGGGTACACCCGCTTTTTTTGTACACCCGGGTGAAGCGAGTCATGGCGATCTGGGCATGATTACCAAGCAAGACGTAGTGCTGGCCTTATCAAACTCTGGTGAAACTGAAGAAATTTTAAAAATTCTACCTATTATTAAGCGGTTGGGTGTGCCTTTAATCGCTATGACAGGCAATCCAACATCAACGTTGAGTCTGGTTGCAACGACGCATATTAATGTAGCAGTAACGCAAGAAGCTTGTCCTTTGGGACTTGCCCCCACCTCCAGCACCACAGCGGCTTTGGTAATGGGCGATGCCTTGGCTGTGTCGTTACTTGAAGCAAGGGGTTTTACGCGCGATGATTTTGCCTTGTCTCATCCGGGTGGCAGTTTAGGTCGACGCTTATTATTAAGAGTGAATGACATTATGCATCTGGGCGATAATATTCCCTCGGTGGCTGAATCTGCTTTGATAAGTCATGCCTTATTAGAAATGACTGAGAAAAAATTAGGAATGACCGCTATTGTTAATGATAAGCAGGAAGTGGTGGGTATTTTTACAGATGGTGATTTACGCCGTGCGTTGGCAAAAAATCTTGATCTCCAGAAAACCCGCATCAGCGAGGTGATGACGCCTCATTGTGCGGTTATTTCTGAAGATATTCTTGCCGCTGAAGCCATGCAAATTATGGAAGAAAAGAAAATTAATGCCCTGATTGTCGTTAATAAAAAACAACAAGCGATAGGTGCTTTAAATATGCACGATTTAATAAGAGCCGGAATAGTGTAATGGTAGCAATCAAACCTACTTCTTTAGTCAGCATTACAGAAAAAGCCAAAAAACTGAAGTTGTTAATTCTGGATGTGGATGGCGTATTAACCGATGGCAAACTGTTTTTTGATAATGACGGTAATGAATACAAATCTTTTCATGCCCGCGATGGTCATGGCATCAAGCTTTTAAGACAAACCGGTGTTGAAGTAGCCGTCATTTCCGGCAGAAAATCAAACTCGGTTGCTTTACGCATGAAAAGTTTGGGCATTGAACACGTTTATCAAGGACACGAAAATAAACTCGCTGCTTTTAATGAAGTTTTGCAAAAATTAAACATTACACCCGATCAAGCGGCTCACATGGGTGATGACTTGCTAGACTTGCCTCTCATGACTCGGGTTGGTTTGTCAATTGCGGTTGCTGATGCCAATTTTGCTGTCTTCGAAAGAGCGGATTGGTGTACACACTTATCCGGTGGCAATGGCGCTGTGCGTGAGGCCTGTGACTTTATTATGCAGGCTCAAGGACACTTTGACGACGTTTTAAATGCCTATTTGCAATGAGCTTAAGAGAAAATAAAATCTATCTTTACCTGCTTCTTGTCGCTTTAATTAGTGCACTGCTGGCTAATTTTACCGAACTGGAAGAAGTTTTTAAGACCCCGACTCCGCCTCATAGCCCGGATTACTTTAGTAACAACTATATAAAATGGGAAATGAATGAGCTGGGCAGGTTAAAAAGCAAATTAATCTCTGATAAAATCATTCATTATAGTGATGATAAAACAACCCACACCATTAAGCCGGTGATGTCTTTTTATAATGAAAAAACACCACCTTGGGTTATTGCCTCAGAGACGGGGGTTTTATCTGCTGACGGTAAGGATTTATTTTTAAATGGTAAGGTAGCCATTAATCGGGAAAAAGCGATAGGCGTTTCTCAACTAACAATTAATACCAGCCAATTAAAAGTAAAGCCGGAAACCAGTTATGCAGAAACCAATGAGTGGGCTGAATTAATAAGTCCACCGAATATAACAACAGGGATAGGCATGAAAATGACTTATATTGAGCCAATTCATATAGAGCTATTGGCTAATGTGAAGGGGAATTATGAAACCAAATAAAAAACCGGCCATTATTTACATCAGCTTAGTCACATTGGCTTTGATGAGCTCAGGTGTTTTTGCCTTGGAAAGTGATTCAGATCAACCCATCACTATCGATTCCAACACGGCCACTTATGATGACGCGACCGCCACCAGTATTTACATCGGCAATGTGATATCAGATCAAGGTAGTATCCATGTCACCTCAGATAAGCTGGTTGTTTATTTTGTTAATGGTGACGCTGAAAAATTGGTATTTACAGGCAACAAAGCCAAGTTTAGGCAAACACCCAATATAGGCGAAAAAGATATTACCGGCGAGGCCTTAACTGGTGAGTTTTATCCAAAAAAAGACCTGTTGATACTCATTGATGATGCCACTGTTTGGAAAGATAATGGCACTTACTCCAGTAATTTTATTGAATATAATATTAAAACATCACTGGTTAAAGCCGGAGAAAAAGCCTCTGATTCCAAACGTGTTCATGTGGTGATAGCCCCCAAAGGCGCTGAAGCCAAACCCGAACAACCCAAGATCGTCGAACCCAAACCGATTGAACCCAAGGTCACTGAGCCCAAAATAATAACAACAACACCGACGCCGACGCCAGCTCCAAAAAAGCCAACCTTATGATAGATGACCAACTGCAAGCATTAAGTTACGTGCATAAAATGATGGCATCACAATGCCTTTTGTTTTGTTTTTTACCGGTTAGCGTTTAAAAATGACTACCTTAGCAGCTCATCAGTTAATTAAAACTTACAACAAACGTAATGTTGTTGACGGCGTTTCTTTTACCGTAAGTACTAACGAGGTCGTTGGCTTATTAGGGCCTAATGGTGCCGGGAAAACGACCAGTTTTTACATGATGGTAGGCTTGGTTAAAGCTGATCAAGGTAAAATAACCTTGGATTCCAAGGATATTACCCATTATCCGATGCATGTAAGGGCGACTAATGGTATCGGTTATTTGCCACAAGAACCTTCTGTGTTTAGAAAGTTAAGTGTTGCGGATAATCTTCGTGCTGTTTTGCAAATTCGTTCTGATATATCCTCAAGTGATGCAGAATTAATTATTGAAGAATTATTAGAGGAGTTTCATATTGAGCACCTGCGTAACCAAAAGGCACTAAGCCTTTCTGGTGGCGAACGCAGGCGTGTTGAAATTGCAAGAGCGCTGGCTACCAATCCGCAATTTATTTTGTTGGATGAACCTTTTGCAGGTGTTGACCCAATATCAGTTGATGATATCAAAAAAATTATAGAACATCTGAAGCATCGTGGTATTGGTGTATTGATTACCGAACATAATGTAAGAGAAACATTAGGTATTTGTGATCGTGCGTATATACTAAATGCAGGCAAAGTTATCGCAGAAGGTGAGGCAGAAGCGATCGTCAGCAACGAAGAGGTTCGTGAAGTTTATTTAGGTAAAAATTTCACGCTTTAATTGATGCGATTTCCTTGCGACTATAAAAAGAAACACACGATATAATGCCAACAATGAACGATTGTGGATCTATTCATCTTAATCAAAACAAGGTAGCCCAAAGCGCTTACCTTTACTGAAAATTGCTATCGAATGAAACAGTCTTTAAATCTTAGGCTAGGCCAACAATTAACAATGACGCCACAGTTGCAGCAAGCGATCAAGCTGTTGCAAATGTCGACATTAGATTTGCAACAGGAGATTCAGCAAGCTCTTGAGTCAAATATAATGCTGGAAGTTAATGAAGAAGACTCGATATCAGAAGAAGTAAGAATAGCCGATAGCAAGCCAGAAAATGCAGACACTTTTACCAGCGAAGGTTCTCAATCAACCCTACCTGATGAGTTACCCATTGATTCTTCCTGGGATGATATTTATGAAAGTAATGTAACGCCGGGCACCAATAATATGGATTCTGTTGAATTTGAAAGTCAGCGGAGCAAAGCGTCAACCTTGCTGGATCACTTACTTTGGCAATTGGAATTAACACTTTTTTCAGAGCGCGATCATGCCATTGGCATGGCTATCATTGATTCTATTAATGAAGATGGTTATCTTATCAGTACACCTGAAGATATTTATGAAGGATTACGAACCCAGTTTGACGATCTTGATTTAGACGAAGTTATCGCTGTGCTGCATAGAATTCAACAATTCGACCCGGCAGGTGTAGCCGCTATTGATTTGAGCGATTGCTTACGCTTACAGTTAAATCAATTGCCTGCATCAACCCCTTATCGGGAAGAAGCGTTAACCATAGTGACTCGCCATCTAAAACTTTTGGCGACGCATGAACAAGCAAAACTGGTTCGTAAAATGGAAGTGACTGAGCGTCAATTAGATGCCATAGTCGCTTTAATCAGAACATTAGATCCTAAGCCGGGCGCTCAAATACAAGAATCAGACTCAGAATATATTATTCCTGATGTTTATGTCGCAAAGCATGCGGGCGAATGGCAGGTTAATTTAAATCCTGACATCGCACCTAAATTGCGTATCAATCCATTTTACTCAGCGCTGATTAAAAGAGCCGATAATAGTAAAGATAATGTCTGCATGAAAGATCATTTACAAGAAGCAAAATGGTTTATTAAAAATTTACATAACCGTAATGACACCTTATTACGGGTTGCTAGAAGCATTGTTCAAAAACAAACAGATTTTCTAGATCATGGTCCAATAGCCATGAAACCTATGGTATTAAGAGATATTGCCGAGGAACTGAAACTACATGAGTCAACTATTTCCAGAGTGACGACACATAAATATATGCATACCCCAAATGGTATCATTGAATTTAAGTATTTTTTTTCCAGTCATGTTTCCACTAAAGGCGGGGGTGAGTGCTCATCTACCGCCATTAGATCGTTTATTAAAGAATTAATCGACAATGAAAATCAAGTAAGACCCTTAAGTGATAGTAAAATTGCCGATTTTTTACAAGCAAAGGGCATTAACGTTGCAAGAAGAACCATTGCCAAATATCGTGAAGCAATGCTTATTTCATCATCAAGTCAACGCAAACGCATTTTGTAGTACCATCAGATATTAACAACAAAACCATTAAAGGAGTTTAATCCATGCAAGTTATAATAACAGGACACCATCTTGAAGTAACTGATGCTTTAAGAGCACACATCGATGCCAAATTTGAAAAATTGGCCCGACATTTTGACAATGTTACCGATGTACACGTTATTTTAAGTGTAGAAAAATTAATTCAAAAAGCAGAAGCAACCGTACAAATAAGTGGTGCAAAATTATTTGCAGAAGATCATCAAGAAGACATGTACGTTGCTATTGATGCTATGGTTGATAAGTTAGATCGTCAAATTATCAAACACAAAGAAAAGACCGGCAACCATAGATAAGGCAGGTAAAGGTTAAAGTTGCAAGGTACAATATTTTAACCTTGTAGCTTTAACTTTTTTTATGAAACTATTAATAGTCAGTGCCCTCTCGGGCTCAGGTAAAAGTATCGCCCTCGATACCTTGGAAGATTGCGGTTATTATTGCATTGATAATCTACCGCTAACCTTGCTGGAAGATTTCATCAATCATGTTATGATCAATGATGAGAAGACTTACGCAAAAACTGCGATTGGCATTGATGCCAGAAATCAGCTTGAAAGTTTGGCAAACTTCTCAGAAAGCTTAAAACTCATTCGTCAAAAAGGCATCGATTGTGAAATTATATTTATGCAAGCCGAGGAATCGACCTTATTAAAACGCTATAGTGAAACGCGTCGAAGACATCCTTTGACTAGTTACAATATACCGTTAAAGGAGGCACTAAAAATTGAAAAAGAAATGCTTACCCCGATTGCCAAGCATGCCAATGTCCTTATCGATACCAGTCGTACACACTACCATCAGTTACGTGAACTGATCAGAGATCAGATAGGTGAGCGAGATTTCAGACATATCTCTTTGCAATTTCAGTCTTTTGGCTTTAAACATGGCGTGCCATTAGATGCAGATTTTGTGTTTGATGCGCGAAGCTTACCAAATCCTTACTGGATACCGGAATTACGATCCTTTACAGGCAAAGAAAAGCCGGTATCGGAGTTTCTTAAAGAACAACCCTTGGTAGACGAGTTTTTTCAGGATATCACCTCATTTCTTGAACGTTGGATACCTCGGTTTGAAGCTGAAGGAAGAAGCTATTTAACGGTAGCAATTGGTTGTACAGGTGGCCAGCATCGTTCCGTTTATCTAGTTGATGCCTTGGTCGAACACTTCAAGAGCCCCATCGTCAATGTCATTGTTCGTCACCGAGAATTAAACTAAAACAAGACATTTAATTAAAAACTTCTTGAGGGAAAGAGCCTTTAATTAACCCCATTGTGATTTACGAACCATAAAGTTGCGACCCTTTATCTTTCCGTTTTTTAAACAAGCCAAAGCTTCATCAACACTATTTTGCTTGATTGCGACATAAGCATGCGCGTCAAAGATATCAATTTTCCCGACTTCACTGCCCGCAATGCCTGCTTCACCGGTTAACGCACCTAATATATCGCCTGGCCGCACTTTATCCTTACGGCCGCCATCAATCCACAAAGTCACCATCGGTGGTTCAAACCGGTGTTCATAACTCATCTGAAAAGGCGCAATCTCTTCCCACTTGGCAGGAATGGATTGATATTCTTCAATGGATTTAACCCGGTTTAATTCCTGTTCAGTGCATAAACTCAAAGCCAAGCCTTTTTTTCCTGCGCGACCGGTACGCCCGATTCTGTGTACATAAATCTCGGGATCCCAAGGTAAGTCATAGTTAATAACCGCTTGCAGTTCCTTTATATCCAGTCCGCGTGCCGCTACATCAGTAGCAACGAGAACTGAACAGCTTTTATTGGCAAACCTGACCAACACTTGATCACGATGTTTTTGGTCCAAGTCGCCATGTAAAGCCTGAACAGAAAAACCGCTGTTCTCCAACGCACTCGCTATATCCTGACACTCTCTTTTGGTATTACAAAACACAACCGTCGATTCAGGGCGATGACAGGCTAACAGATAGCCCAACGCGTTTATACGTTGAGACTTTTGTATTTGATAAAAACGTTGTTCAATAACACTATCATGATGACTGCTATCAATGCTGACTGACACCGGTTTATATTGAAACTTCTGACTGATTTCGCGGATAGGATCAGCATAAGTAGCCGAAAATAACAGGGTTTGTCGGTGAGTTGGTGCATAAGAAATCACCTCAGTAATCACCTCTTCAAACCCCATGTCGAGCATACGATCAGCTTCGTCCAGGACTAATACCTTTAGGTTACTTAAGCGTAAACTGCGTTTACGCAGATGCTCCTGTAATCGCCCGGGTGTGCCCACGACAATATGTACGCCATGCTCTAATGATCCGACTTGTGGGCCAAATGGAACACCGCCGCACAAAGACAATACCTTAATATTCTGGGTAAATCTGGCCAGTCTTCTTATTTCTTTGGAAACCTGATCAGCGAGTTCACGGGTTGGACAGATAATAAGCGCTTGCACTCTAAAGCTACTCAAATCAAGCCGCGATAATAACCCTATACCAAACGCAGCCGTTTTACCACTGCCTGTTTTTGCTTGTGCAATAACATCCCTGCCTTCCAATATATGAGGCAACGTTTCTGCTTGAATGGGGGTTAAATGGGTATAGCCCAGAGATTCAATGTTATCAAGCAGGGCGGGGTTTAAAGGTAAGGAAGAAAATGCAGCAGTATTCACGAGGACTCTTTGTATATCAAACGCTAGTGGCGGCGAACTGCCGTCATATTATTTGTGTATGATAACAGAAAAACAGGCCTCAAGCGGATAAGCTTAGGTGTTGAATAGGTTTACCTAAATCGATCATAAATAATAACTAACTCTAATAAACTAAAAATTTAAGAACAAATTTTAAGTAATCACCAGTTATTATTGATAAATAACTCTTCAACCTGAGCTCTTGCCCAAGGGGTTTGCCTTAAAAACTTTAAACTGGACTTGATACTAGGATCATAATTAAAACATCTGATGTCAATTTTTCGGCCTAATTCTGCCCATCCATAACGATCTACGAGTTGAATCAGTATAGACTCCAAGGTAATGCCGTGCAAAGGATTGTCGGGGTGTTTGTCATTCATGGCATGTCCTGATAATGGAAAATTAAGTTTTAAAGAGAAAAGATTGTTACTTCAACGCTAAAATCAAGCACCAATTGCCTTTAACCGTTCACCTTGAACCATCAATCTTCATGCTCATATTTACGTCTTATCGCATCATCTCGTGCATCATTGATTTCCCTCATAATACTGCCCACATCAGCCTGTTTAGTACTACCTTTAAAATGCCCCGTTAAAATAACATCAGGCGTAAGGTTTCCGGCTTCGTAAATCTTCCAAATTTCTTTACCATAACTTGTGGCAAGCAATTCAGGCGCAAAGCGGCCAAAATAAGCAGCCATATTATTAACATCCCGTTCCAACATGCTGGGGGCGTTATTATTGGCAGAGGCATCTACAGCCTGAGGCAAATCTATAATTACCGGACCATGCGCATCAACGAGCACATTAAATTCAGATAAATCACCATGGACGATACCGGTACAAAGCATGCGAACGACTTCTTTAATCAATTGGGCATGATACTCAAGCGCTTGTTCACTGCTCATAACCAGATCGTTAAGTCGAGGCGCCGCGTCTCCATTTTCGTCAGTAACCAACTCCATTAACAATACACCCTCAACAAAGTTATAGGGCTGTGGCACACGAACACCTGCGGCTGCAAGACGATACAACGCATCAACTTCGGCATTTTGCCATACTTCTTCTTGTTGTTTACGTCCAAAGCGGGTATTTTTTTCCATAGCACGCGCTTGACGGGTATTTCTGACTTTACGTCCTTCCTGATATAACGACTGTTTATGGAATCCGCGTTTGTTAGCTTCTTTATAAACTTTGGCACAGCGAATTTCTCCTTCTGAGAGCACGACATAGACCGCGGCTTCCTTGCCACTTTTTAGTGGCCGAATAACTTCATCGACAAGACCATCGCGAACCAAAGGTTCAAGACTTTTTGGAGTTTTCATTACTGTCCTTTACCAGCTATGCTTAAAAAAAATCGAAATCGTGACGTTGATACAGCCATTTTTATACGCATATAATACAGCGCATTGACGCAAAGTAATTCACAATTATTAACATCCATGAAGTGATAGTGCACTATATTATTCTTGTAATATTGTATCATTCAAATACTTCAGGACGCCCAATCCAGCAGCTCGACCTGTAGCAAAACAAGTCGTTAAAAGATAACCGCCAGTGGGTGCTTCCCAATCCAACATTTCACCCGCACAGAAAACGCCTGGCATGGCACTTATCATTAAATGCTCGTCAAGTGCATCAAATGAAACGCCACCGGCACTGCTAATTGCTTCATCAAGTGGCCTGGTGGCTATCAGTTTAATAGGTAATGCCTTGATGGCAGTACATAGTCGACTTAAATCATTAAAATCAGCTGCTGATAATAATTCTCTAAGCAATCCTGCTTTAACACCTTCAAGACCAATCCGTTTACGAAGCTTATTTGCCATTGAATCTTTACCTGGAATTTGCGACATCTTTTCAAAAATCAACGATAATTGTTTATCTGGAAGCAAATCAAGGTGAATGACTGCAAAACCTTTTTTAAGGATCTCTTCTCGCAGCAATGCAGAAAGACTATAAATTAATCCTCCTTCAACTCCATTTTCAGTGATGATTAATTCACCTTGTTGACGGACATTAACGCATTCAGCATTACTAAAAGAAACGCAAACTGATTTTAACGGGTGCCCTGAAAATCGGCCACAAAAATATTCACTCCAGAACACATCAAAGCCACAATTTGAAGGCTTTAGGGGATTAACCACAACACTTCGTTCGGTAAGTAATGATACCCAAGCTCCAGTAGAACCCAGTCGCGCCCAACTACCTCCACCAAGAGCAAGTACAACGGCATCAACTTTTATAGTGCTCTCACCTTCAGGTGTAGAAAATTTAAGCTTCGCATTATTACCTTCAATCCATCCTAACCATTGATGCCGAACATGAATATTAACACCGACAACTCGCAATCGATGTAACCATGACCTTAGTAAAGGAGCCGCCTTCATGTCAACAGGGAATACTCGACCTGATGAACCGATAAAAGTCTCAATACCCAGCACCTTTAACCATTCACGAAGTGCTTGGGGCGTGAATTCAGTAAGCAACGGTTTAATGTGAGTACAATGCTCACCATACCGAGACAAAAAATTATCGAAAGGCTCGGCGTGAGAAATGTTCATGCCACCTTTACCGGCCATCAAAAATTTACGCCCTACAGAAGGCATGGCGTCATAAAGATCAACCTTAATACCTGCGTTAACTAAAACTTCTGCGGCCATTAATCCAGCTGGCCCACCACCAATAACTGCAACTGTTTTTGGTAAAGTAGACTCGCGTGAATACGTTAATGCGTTAAAGATTGGCTTTCTCCCTAAAGTATCTAAAAATTTCTACCTAAATAGATAAATTATAGTGTTAATAAAAGAGCATTATACAATACGACTTCATTTTCAGATCAGTGACTACACAAAGAATAATTAATTTTTAATACTCTTTATATAATTACTCTTTTGTATCCCATAATATATCGACAACTAACCATAAAATGAACTCAATAAATGCAACTGTTGCCAATAATGTTTTTTCTGAAATTCCTGATCAGTTATCAGCAGAGATCTTTGAATGTATTCTCAAAAAAGAAAATATAGTTATTGAGCGCATTATCTCGAATGGTCATATTACAACGGCAGGTCAATGGTATGATCAAGCAAATGATGAGTGGGTAATCCTACTTCAGGGACAGGCAATTCTGCTTTTTGAAGAACACCAAAAACGAGTAACGCTCAATCCGGGAGATTATCTCTTGATTCCTGCCCATGCAAGACATAGGGTTGAATGGACAGCTCCTAATTTAAGTACGATTTGGCTAGCCATTCATTTTTAAATGCTAAGGTAGTATCAATATAAGTATCTTTAACGGCCCCTTTTGCCCCTAAAATTACATCTACCCTGGGTCGCTGACTTTATTTAAGGCAAAAAAAAACCCAAGCATTAAGCTTGGGTTTTTAAATAAGAGCTTGGCAATTCCCTACTTTCGCATGGCAAACTGCCACACTATCATCGGCGCTAAGCGGTTTCACTTCCGAGTTCGGGATGGGATCGGGTGGTTCACGCTCGCTATGGTCACCAAGCAAA
>JAPLRP010000052.1 GCA_026399095.1 Methylococcales bacterium
AAAAACTTTCTAAAATCACTAAACAGGCTTGGCGATTCGTAAAAAACAATTTTCTTAAGAAAAGCTCTCAGCGGCTCTTTGAACTCAAGCTACGGCCGGTTTTGATAGCATACCTATAATTAAATTGCGGACACCGTTACCAAAAAATAGAAGATGAACTGCTAACTATAGCGAAGTTAAAATCCGATCAACTGATTTCGTGGCGAAAAGAGCGCCTGGGTACTGCCATTCTTTCCCAGAATGCGCTAATCACCGCCAGTATTAAAAATCTGCTAAGCAAGCCCATCAACAAATCTCAGCCTGAGCTACAAGACTGGCTTAAACAATATACGACTTATTTTGTGCAATTTGGCTATACCCAAATCTTGTATCTGGATAACCAAGGTATTATTCGAATCTCAGAGCCTAAAGGACTCAACCAACTGGATCCGCTGATAAAAAACAGTGCTATAACGGCGATGAAAACTGACAAGATTAACTTGGTGGATTTTCATGCTTCCGCAGATGGACAACATGTCAATCTGGCATTGATCATTCCCTTAATTGATAAAAAAGCTAATAATCAGTCCTTGGGTGCGCTGATCATCACTATTGATCCAACTATTTTTTTATATCCTTTGATTCAATCTTGGCCAACTCTAAGTGCTAGCGCAGAAACCCTATTGGTAAGAAAGGAAGGCAATGAGGTTTTGTTTCTCAATAACCTGCGCTTTAATGCTAATGCGGCACTCAAGTTGCGCTTTCCGCTCAACCAAGACACACTCCCTGCTGTTAAAGCGGTTTTGGGTGTACAAGGCATTGTTGAAGGCATTAATTATCGAGGAGCCCCCGTACTTTCAGCAATACTGCCGATCCCGGGATCACCTTGGTTTATTGTTGCTAATGAAGATAAAACAGAGCTATTAGCACCCTTACGCGAACAATTTTGGCAGGCCTGCCTATTTCTATCGCTGATAGAGCTATGCATGCTTGCAATCACTTTATTTATTTGGCGACAACAACAACTTAGCTTTTATCAAAATAAGCTGATATTAACTGAACGACTAAACGAACAAGAAAAACAGCACAAGATTATTATTGATAATGCGATGGATGGTTTTTTAATCATGGACCATCAGGGCCAGCTGCTTGAAATAAATCAAGCCTATTGTCAGATGAGCCACTATGATCAACAAGCATTACTGGCTATGCAGTTTTCTGACTTGGAAACACGAGAGACCGCTAAGATCTTTGAAGAGTGCAATAATTTAAGCGGCTATAGCTATGAATCCATACATCGACGTCAGGATAATACTGTTTTTAATGTCGACGTCAATATTAAACCTATTACAACTGATAGCAAAAAATTGACTGCCTTTATAAAGGACATCACCACACGAATACAAAACACAGAGCAAATCCATCTTGCCGCCAGTGTTTTTACGCATGCCCGTGAAGCCATTCTTATCACCGATAACCAAGGTTTAATTATCCGGGTTAATCAGGCATTTTCTGAGATAACCGGTTATAGCTTTAAAGAGGTCGAAGGTAAAAATCCGAGCATGCTGAGCTCCGGTCGGCAATCAAAAGAATTCTATACAAATATGTGGAGTGCTCTAAAGACTAAAGGGCATTGGTATGGCGAAATATGGAACCGTCATAAAAATGGTGAAGTTTATGCCTTAACAGAGAATATTAGTACAGTGTTTGATAGCCAAGACCAGCCGCTTCAATATGTGGCCCTCATGTCTGATATTACCAAGATAAAAGCCCATGAGTATGAATTGGAACACAGCGCTCATTTTGATGCCCTGACTAATCTGCCTAACCGTACTTTGCTAGCGGATCGTTTACATCAAGCCATTGCGCAATGTAAACGCCAAAATCAATTATTAGCCTTGGTCTTTGTTGATCTTGACGGCTTTAAGACGGCTAATGATGATTATGGACATTTAGCGGGTGATCAATTACTCATTGGTGTGTCGAATGCTATGCAGCAAACATTGCGTGAGGTTGATACGCTGGCACGAATAGGTGGCGATGAGTTTATCGCCTTACTGGTTGATGTCGGTGATATTGATAAGTGCGTACCTTTATTTACGCGTCTTCTGCTTGCTGCCGCTCAACCCGAACTCTTCAATGATATCAGCTTGCAAGTCTCTGCCAGCATGGGCGTTACCTTTTATCCGCAAACAGACGATGTGGACGCCGATATTCTTATTCGCCAAGCTGACCAAGCGATGTATCAAGCCAAACTGACCGGAAAAAATCGCTATCATATTTTTGATATAGAGCTGGATAATCTCACACGCACCCATAACGAAAGCCTGGAAAGTATTCGCCGCGCTTTGGATGCAGGGGAATTTGTGTTGTATTATCAACCCAAAATTAATTTAAGGCTGGGTAAAATTGTGGGGGTCGAAGCCTTGATTCGTTGGCAACACCCCAGCAAAGGGTTGTTGGCGCCAAACGATTTTTTGCCTTTTATTGAGAATCACACGCTGGCTATTGATATCGGCCTGTGGGTTATTAATACCGCCCTGAACCAAATAGAAAGTTGGCATAAAGCCGGGCTTAAATTACCTGTCAGCGTTAATGTGGGTGCCAGGCAATTACAGCAGGAAGGCTTCTTTGAATCGCTGTGTCAACTGCTTGCGGTACATCCCATTGTCAAACCCGGGGATCTGGAAATTGAGGTATTGGAAACCAGTGCCATGAAAGACTTAAACAAGATATCCGATTTAATCAATGCCAGCAAGGGGATTGGCATACTGTTTTCATTGGATGATTTTGGCACCGGTTATTCATCACTGACTTATTTAAAACGGCTACCCGTCCACCAGCTTAAGATTGACCAAAGCTTTGTGCGCGATATGCTTAATGATATTGATGATCTAGCGATTGTTGAAGGCGTACTGGCGTTAGCAAGCGCTTTTTCTCTTGAAGTCATTGCCGAAGGCATGGAAACCAATGAACATGGCGAAATGTTGTTGCAAATTGGCTGTGATTTGGCACAAGGTTATGCCATTGCCTATCCTATGCCTGCAGCAGAACTCGAAAGCTGGCTGCATACTTGGCAACCGGATCCAAGCTGGATGAATCGCCCCTCTTTTATACGCGCTGATTTACCATTATTGTTTGCCAACGCAGAATATAAAGTTTGGTTTAATGGGGTAGAAGGCTATTTACAATCCAAAACCCCCAAACTGGAAAATTTAAATTCCCGTTTTGGTACCTGGCTAACTATCAACAGCCCTATCAAGAAAGGCAACTATATCCTTATCTTTAAACTGCACCAAAAATTACTGGCTCTGGCTAAGGAGCTAATAGACCTTCATGAAAATGGTCAAAAACAAGCGGCGATTGCACGACTGCCTGATCTTAAAAAAATACAAGAGGATATCTTTGAAAAACTGAAATTGCTGGTGGAAGAAAACTGGAAATAAAATGAGCGCGCTTTCGCTGTGTTGGCTTAAAGATATTGGTCGAGACATCATGCCAAAACTATCGTGACAGAAGGTGATTTTTAAGCAGACCTTGCACCTAGGAGTGCCCAAAGCCACTCCTATATACACTAATTGGGTCTTGAAACCGTTTTTATCGGCGGCTCTCCGGATGACAAGGCTTCAATTTCACTGGAGATAAGTGAATAAAGTGCCGGCGTCCATCGTGGCAGTGCCATATTGTCAGTTCTTAACGGGAAGACTCTGGGATCGCGAGGGGCAATCACGACTTTTACATTTTCTGCACCCACTTGTGCGGTTAGCACAAATAGTTCATCGATTGTTTCATCGCCCATCGCCAAGCATCCAATCGAGACGGCTTTACCATGAATGAAGATATCAGATCCCGGAGCTGTTCGTCCTTCCTGTGAGGCATGAAAAAGGTCGAAGTCGTTGGGATAATTTATTTTCATCGACAAGTGATAATGACTGTTGGGATTAAGCCCAGCGATACTGTAAACACCTTCGGGCACCTGTTTGTCACCTTGCCGCAACTTAGGCCCGGCAACGCCACTGATTGCGTGGATATTATAATTACGAATAAAACGAAATTTACCACTGTCTCTCGCCCATAGCTCCAGTTTTTTTTCCTGCTTTAAAGCAACAAGAGTCACTTCCTTGGGTGGGTAAGCCACCTTGGCCTTTGTAAAATAAGGGGTGAGTTTCCGTGTTGCAATAGGACTGTAATCTTGCACAATATCCGCTACGGTCCATTGACCAGGCAGTCTCGGTGGGTGACTGTAAGACCTATTTTGGCTGACACGAACAGGCGGTTTTACGATGATTCCAGTCGAAGTGTTAATAGGCTTATGCTCAGAACAGGCCTCTAGCAAGGCTGTCACGGTTAGGCCCACAATAATTTTGGCTGTTGATTTCATAATAAGTGCTGAAATAAAGTGAAGTTGAACATAGTTTAGATAAAATCCCCATAGATCTGCAAGTTTTTAGACTTCGAAGTCATTATGGAGAAGCCATATAAATGACGCTTTATATCTTACTGATAACGCTTTACCATTTCACCTAGGGGAATGGCTTTAATTTTACCGGCATGACCTGCTGAACCAAATAGCTCATAACGTGACTGACATAATACTTGCATCGCGTCTCTGGCGGCATTGTAGATCTTGCGGGCATCCAACTCTGCTACATTTTCTGGCTGGGCTAAATAGCGGCGAATGGCACCGGTAGAAACCATCCGTAAATCGGTATCAATATTGACCTTACGGACACCAAATTTAATGCCTTCAACTATTTCGTCAATCGGCACACCATAGGTTTGGGGCATATCACCGCCATACTCATTGATGATTTTTAACCACTCTTGCGGTACAGAACTTGAACCATGCATAACAAAATGTGTATTAGGCAAGCGTTGTTGCAGTGCTTTTAAACGACTAATCACCAACACTTCGCCCGTAGGCGGTTTGCTAAATTTATAAGCACCATGGCTTGTACCAATAGCGACAGCCAAGGCATCTATTTGGGTTTGTTTTACAAATTCAAACGCTTCATCAGGATCAGTCAATAACTGACTATGATCCAGAGCTTCCAACGGCACTTGATCAACGCCATCTACTGTTTTTGTTTCTAATGAGCCTAAGCAACCTATTTCACCTTCAACTGATACGCCACAGGCATGTGCCATTTTTACGACAGTACGCGTAACGTCTACGTTATATTCAAAAGTAGAGGGCGTTTTCATATCTTCCAGTAAAGATCCATCCATCATTACTGAACTAAAACCTGATTGGATTGCTTGTGCACAGCTGTCAGGAGTAGGCCCATGATCCCGATGCATGACAATTGGTATATGAGGATATTGTTCAACGGCGGCAAGAATGATATGACGTAAAAACACTTCGCCGGCATATCTGTTTGCACCAGCCGAGCCTTGCATAATGACTGGGCTATCACATGCATCAGCTGCTTGCATGATGGCTTGCACTTGTTCCATATTACTTACATTAAAAGCAGGAACGGCAAAATTATGCTCTGCGGCATAATCCAAAAGTTGGCGCAATGAAACTAAAGCCATACTTGGCTCTCCTTAAGTTTTTTGGGGCTCTAAGATGGTAATGAGCATTGACTTCAGTACTTCGAGTAATCAAGCAATCCAAGATTATTATTTGTTTAAATCGCGTTCCAATAAAGCTTCATAAATAGGTAAGTCATTTAAAGCATCGGCTATTAAAAGTGACGCAAAGCAAGCCACAAACAAGGGCAGGATTAATTCATAATTGCCTGTCATCTCGATCATAAGTACCATTCCGGTTAATGGCGCACGAACTACGCCTGTAAAATAAGCGGCCATACCGACTATTGCGAAAGCGTTGGGTTCTATATAGAGTTCTGGAAATAATTGATGTGTAAAATATTCAACCAACAAACCTAATAAAGCACCCAGTACTAAGATAGGTGCAAAAATACCCCCTGCGGCTCCTGTACTGTAACTGGCAATGGTAAGTACAAAACGAATAACAAAAAACAAGCAAATAGAGGAAATGGTTATTTCATTAGCAAACAGCTTCTCTATCATGCGCTCTCCCCCACCTAATAAATGAGGAGCAAACCAACCCACCACACCTATTGCTAAACCACAAATGAGCCAAAAAATTATTCTAGGTCGAGTAGAAAATGTATTGAGCTTTTGTGCAGCGAGCAGTGTTTTATTAAAAACGACACCCAACAAACCGGCCAGCATACCTAAAGGAATAAACACCAAAAGTAATATCAAATCTGGGGCTTTAAGCAAAGTAATATGAAACACCGGAAATTGCCCCAACAATCCACGACAAACCATATCAGCAGTCAGACAAGCCAGTGCAGCAGAAAAAAACTCCAAAGAAGCAAATTTCCCCTGCAATTCTTCCAGAACAAAAACAAGCCCCGCCAGTGGCGAGTTAAATGCCGCGGATAAACCTGCGCCAGCGCCAGCCGCAACCAATACTTGTTGTTCATTACGTCGTGACTTAGGCAAAGAAACCAAGCCTTGACCCAGCGCCGCACCCATCTGTACCGTTGGACCTTCTCGACCCAAGGTCAGTCCACAGCTGATCCCAATTAGTCCACTGATAAACTTGACGATGAGGACTCGATACCACCGAAATGTCCGATAACCTTGCAATACCGCTTTGACATGAGGAATACCACTACCACCCGCCTCGGGTGCATAGTGTTTTACCAAGAAAGCGGCAACGAATACACAGAGTGCAGTAAAACCAATGACAATAAAGATACCTTGCCGACCATACTGATGAGCCTGCTCGATTAAATGGTTTCTAAACGCTTCGCCAAAATCAAGGGATAGGTGAAAGATCACCGCTATAAGCCCTGTCAATAAACCAACCATAATAGATTTAGGCAGCAATAACCGACGCTTCTGATTGAGCACAAAGAAGCGATGACTTTCATGCTGGGATAACGTTGATTCTTTCAAAGGGGTAGGCATTACTATGATTTTGATTTTGTCTTACTTGGCTGTGCTGGTATCAGTAGGCTTGGTAAGCTCGGGCGACGAAATATCAGTAGAAAGCGAAACGTTAAGTGAGTATTTAGCTCTTTCAAAGTGCCGCGCAGCTTTAGACATTAGATAAACCCGAATAGTATATTCACCTTCTCTAGGTAAACTACCGGCAAAGTGATCGCCGGAGGTTGAGCCAACGAACATCGCGTTATCTGTTTCCGGTGCCAAGACATTGAAATAAATGTAGTGGTTTTTGCTTTTAAGCGAAACGGTCATTGATTGTCCGGCTTTGGCTCTTAGATGATAATCTATCGTTTGGCGGCCTTTAATGTGGTTTTTAACAATACTCGTGTTCTTCCCTTCCTTGAACTTCAGCTGTTTTATATGAGTTTCTCCGGCAGCGACACTGGCCATACTGAAGATAATAAAAAGAGATAAAACGCCGTTAAGCATGGATTTCATAGTGCCACTCATTGATTTTAGTTTGTGTTGTTGATAGTATTTTTGACGGGTTGAAACTTGTTAAGGTACAAATTTCGTTTTTAAATTCCTAACAGCTCTGGCAATCCTATGCTAATTCCTCAAATGGCCCTCCCCATAGACTACCCATTTATAGGTAGTTAATTCATCCGGTCCAACGGGGCCTCTGGCATGGAGCTTATCCGTGCTAATACCTATAACTGATCCCAAGCCATAATCGCCACCGCCTGATAATCGAGTTGAAGCATTGATCAAGACCGATGCCGAATCAACCTGCTGCTCAAATTTTTGCGCTTTATTCAGACTTTGTGTGACAATTCCGTCAGTATGCCCAGACCCATAATGATTGATATGTTGAATAGCCTCGTCAATACCGTTAACTATTTTTATTGAAAGAATAGGTGCCAGATATTCGGTATGCCAATCGTCTTCCGAAGCAGGATAAATACCCTGCAATAGCTTTTGTGTTGCTTCACACCCCCTTAATTCAATCGTGTTTGTATCGAATGCAGTCTTTAGAAAGGGTAACATCTGTTCGGCACAGGCTTTATCAATCAAGAGTGTTTCTAGCGCATTACAAACCTGAATACTTTGACATTTTGAATTAACCGCCAGAGTGATTGCCTGCATAGGGTCGGCATCTTCTGCTATATAAAGATGACAAAGTCCATCGTAATGTTTGATCACTGGAATGCGAGTGCCTTCGGCAATTCGCTTGATTAACGCTTTTCCCCCGCGTGGAATTAAAACATCTATATATTTTTCCATTGTAAGCAATTCGCTTACAGCCTCATGACCGGGTGTGCGGATAATCTGTATTGCATGCTCTGGAAGCCCTGCATTTACTGCACCTTCTATCATGGCATCCGCTAACAGTATGTTCGTTTGAAGTGCTTCTGAACCACCACGCAAGATAATTGCATTTCCACTTTTTATACAGACGCCCGCGGCATCGGTTGTGACATTAGGCCGCGATTCATAAATAATACCAATAACGCCGAGCGGCACTGACTTTTTGCAAACGCGCAATCCTTCAGGATTGGTATGTCCTGCCAATATTTTGTTCAAAGGATCCGGATGCTGCGCTACTTTTCTGAGCCTGGAAAGCATGTATCGAAAAACTTTATCGTCAATTGTTAACCGTTTAATCATCGCCTCGGACTGACCAGCCTGCCGTGCCGTTATCACTTCTTGGGCATTAATATCAAGCACTTGCTGCTTAACTACTTCAAGCGAATCAGCCATTTCAGAGAGCGCAAGATTACGCAGCGCCTCAGAAGTTGATGATAATTGGCTGGCTGCTAAACGGCTTTGTTGTGCTATAACCTGAACGTGACTGGTATTCATCGTCTCAATTGGCGTCTTTATTGACAGGATCTTGATTAATCATATGTGTTGCCAGTTGCTGCAAAGCATTTTGAATATTGGTTTTTAACTGCGGATCCATGGTCATTTCTTTAAGTGCTTTATTCATACATAACATCCATTGATCTCGCTCTGCTTCACCAATTGAAAAAGGCAAATGACGGGCTCGCAGCATGGGATGACCATATTCTTCAATATACAAATTGGGACCTCCCAACCAGCCGGATAGATATTTAAACAGTTTTAGCTTGGCCGAATCAAGATTAGTTTGATGTATAACTCGTATGCCTTGTGCTTCAGGCAGCGTATCCATATAAAAGTAAAACCGGTCGACCAGATTTTGAATGGCTTTTTCGCCACCCATCAGACCGTAAGGCGTGGGGGTTATCATTGTTCATTACTCGTTATGTTTGACTTGGCTATTTGCCAATTATATCTGTGTCGCAGGCCATTTTTCCCCGCTATTTATACATTATTTATCTGGTTAACAGCAACTACCTGTATTGGACTTGTCTTCATGCTGGCCACCTTTTGTCTCGGCAACTGCTCGAAGCGATCCGGTTGCACAATTCCAAGGTTTACCAACTCTAGGTTCGGCAGGCGCTATGCCGATAAAGTCATTATTGTAGGTCTCGCTGGTGAGTAATTTATAATTGCGCTCGCAAACGGCCATACGTTGACCTCTTAGATAAACATGACCTTCATCATCATAAATTTCAGAATAAGGCCCCCTATAAATTACCGCATGGCCTTTATCAATACACGGCTCATTTTGCGGCTTTACTGCCGTAATGGTGACTGATCGAAACTCAATATCTTCAACGACCTGCCAGGGTTGGTTTTCCCATTTATCATAACTGACTGCAATAAAACCGGCTTTAATAAAGGCTTCTAAAAAATCATGTTCTTGCAAAGCGCCAGAAATACAGCCACTCCATAAAGCTTGATTCTGTTTTAAGTGGGCAGGTACCATCTCATCACTGACAATATCAGAAATAGCGACACGACCACCGGGTTTAACAACACGAAAAATCTCCTGTATCAATTGTTCTTTATCACTGTCATGTACCAAATTAAGCACACAATTGGAAACGACCAAATCCACCGAATTATCTGCGATTAACGGGGATTCTTTACGCTGATTTTCTTGCCAGGCACGTAAAGCAATAATATCTTCAGCTTTATGTACCGGATGTTGTGCCAAGTGCTCATTCATGGCCGCCAAATCCAAGGCTAAATCCTGAATTTGCCCTTTAACAAATTCAACTCGATTTGAACCCAGCTTTTCAGCCATTTCAGTTTGATATTTTCGAGCCAGTGCTAGCATATCATCGTTCATGTCCACGCCAATCACTTTGCCGTTATCACCAACCAACTGGGCTGCCATATAACAGATCTTACCCGAACCGGAACCTAAATCCAAAACGACGTCACCCTTTTTGACATAGCGTGACGGATCACCACAACCATAATCTTTATCAATAATTTCTTGCGGTAACAAGGTTAACAATTCTTGATCATAATCCACTGGACAACACAAATCGGCCTGAATTGATTCTGCACCTGCTGAATAGCGTTCTAAAACTCCGGCTTCTACGGTCATAGTGATTTCCTTTTTATAGCTTATTATTAAGGGGAATTTTAATCCAATGCGCCGCCACAACTACTGCCTTGCCCTGCAGTACAACCATAACAATGTTGACGAACAGAGATAGGTGCATCAACTAACAAAGATGACTTTATTAGATCCCTTAGATGAGTTTTTTGAGTTGGATTTGCGCCAAGAGGTAATTGTAGCATTTGATTAAAATCGCAGTCATAAACAAAACCCTGCCAATCAACACTTAAAGTATTACGACACATAACACCGGATAAATTTTCTTCTCGATAATTGTCTTTTAATAACTGCATATAATCATTGAACAAACCCTTGCTAAGAAGCATACTGCCAAATCGCTGAACAGGCAGATTGGTTATGGCAAACAGCTTGTTAAAAGCTATATCATAATGTGCTTGCAGATGCTCTTTATAGGCTTTTTCCAACGCCTTTTGTTCTGGCGGCAAGTTAATGCCTTGCGGATTAAATACTAGATTAAGTTGAAGATCACTTTCCGCTTGACCATAGCCCAAGTTATTTAGTTTTTTTAACCCTGACAAACTGGTTTTAAAAGTACCTTTACCTCGCTGTTTATCAACATTATCTTCAAGATAACACGGTAACGATGCGGTAATAATTACTTTATTATCTGCAAGAAATTTAGCACTATCTTCAAAACCGGGTTCTTCTAAAATAACCAAGTTGCAACGATCAATCACCTCTATACCCATTGCTCGTGCTTTGGTTACCAAATACTTAAAATGTGGATTCATTTCCGGTGCTCCACCGGTTAAATCAAGCGTATGAATAGACCCTTGATTTATAAAATCCAAAACCAAATCCACAGTTTCCTTAACCATTAATTCCGTTCGTTTTGGCCCTGCGTTTACATGGCAATGCGTACAACTTAAGTTACACAAATAGCCTAAATTGACCTGTAATACTTCCAGATCGTTTCTATTAATCGCCGGAAAATCGGAAAGCTCAAGGTGAGGAAGTACTTCTTGCATGTGTTTAGTGGCTACTAAAATAAATGTCGCCGTAATAAGCGGTAACTTTTCCTTGGGAATCATCGGTGTCAGACATGAGGGCAACCGCATCAATATACTGAATATCTTCACCATACTGTTGTTTTAAATCTGCCAAAATATTACGTTTTTCCGAATACCAAGTCCCTGTTTTATCAGTTGATGATCTAAGTGCAATCATAGTCATTTTCCCGTTAGCACCGGCATAAGCGTAAGCATTGGGCCAGACTTTCCCAACGGGCGAAGTGCTGGACCAAACATAATTGAGTGCTTTGGTCTGCCAAAAAGCAGCGCCGCCATTAACGACCACATAAACCCTTGCGGCATAATCATCACCGGACTTTTCTTGCTCATTGAGATTACTTCCCAATCTGTTTTCGATATGCCAGCGCCAGTTCATAATCGGTGTTTTATGTAAATCAATACGCTGCTCATTAAATAAGCCCGATGCACTCCCGGTACTTTCTGCTTTTAAAACGTTAGTCCCGGCAAGATCGACTATCTTATAATTAGTTGCACCTTTAAATTCTTTGGCTTCCCACTGATCGAGTGTTCCCGATGAAAAAGAACCTATCATTAATTTTTGTTCTGCTATTTCAGCAGCTACTCCAAAACTTAATAAGGTTATGATTAATAAAACTGACAAATTAGTAAATAAGCGCATTAAAGGGTTTTCCTGTTAGTAAAACAATTCATTTGAAACATATTACAAACTCCACATTAATTTCCAGTGACAGACATCCGTTTTATTAACCAAATTCCAATAAAGGACATTCTTATTTACAACCACACTCGTGTTAATGGACAAGATTTAATGCCTATCATCGTAATTCCTGTAATAATTACACAACGCTTAAAGGCTATATTTTATTCAAACATCATAACCTAACTCTATAAAATGACAAATCAATACCCGATGGGCCCAGTCATGCTTGATGTTGAAGGCTTAACCTTGGCAGGGCACGAAAAAGAAAAGATCAATCATCCCAACACCGGAGCGGTTATCCTTTTCGCGCGTAATTATGAAAATCCACAACAAATTACCGAACTAATCAGCAACATTCGTGCTGCTCGTCAGGGTGACATTCTGATTGCTGTGGATCAAGAAGGTGGAAGAGTTCAACGTTTTAAAAATGGCTTCACTCGCTTACCACCCGCCTCCTATTATGCAGAAGCGCCCGAAATGGCAGAATCAGCGGGTTGGTTAATGGCCACGGAATTATTATCTGTGGGTGTTGATTTTAGTTTTGCGCCGGTATTGGATATTGATTGTGGTGTCAGTCAAATCATTGGTGATCGTTCATTCTCGACTGACCCTGCACTGGCAACTAAATTAGCCGGTTTATTCAGAAAAGGCATGAATGCAGCCGGCATGGCGGCAACAGGTAAGCACTTTCCAGGTCATGGTGCAGTTGCGCTGGATTCACATCTAACCTTACCCATTGACAATCGCAGCGTTAAAACCCTGCGGGCAAAAGACTTTCTACCGTTTAAACAACTTATTAATGAAGGTCTGGAAGGCATTATGCCGGCACATGTTCTCTATCCCAATATTGACCCTAATCCTGCCGGTTTTTCGTCCTTTTGGATCCAGGAAATTTTAAGAAAAGAATTAAACTTTAACGGCACTGTATTCAGTGACGACCTCAGTATGGCTGGCGCTGCCTTTGCCGGTGACTTTATTGAACGTGCTAAACTCGCACAACAAGCCGGTTGTGATATGTTACTGGTTTGCAATAATCCGCTTGCTGCAGAACAGGTTCTTGAATCATTACCCATAACGGAAGACTTAATTAGAGAGCATCGACTTAAGCGAATGAAAGCTAAACCAGTCACAGCAAACCCATTTATCGACTCTGAAAAATGGCAACAAACGTCAATACTTATTAACCAATTAATTGAAAAAAATGCTTAACGAAATAAAAAACATCCAAGAAACTGCTGACTTATTGTATAACGAACAACAAGTTGAAGCCGCTTTGGATAAAATGGCTAAACAAATAAATGAGTTATTGGCTGATCTTAACCCTTTAATACTCTGCGTCATTAACGGCGGTATAGTTGTTGCCGGTAAATTAATCACTCGCTTAACGATCCCGCTAACCCTAGATGCCATTAATGCTACTCGTTATCAAAATAATACATTAGGTGGCAACGTCGAATGGTTACTCAAACCCAAGACACCCATTAAAAACAGGAACCTGTTAATTATTGACGATATTTTAGATGAAGGGTTAACGCTGTTAGCCATAAAAGACTATTGCCTGGAACAGGGCGCTGCATCGGTTTATAGTGCGGTATTATTGGATAAAAACTTGGGCCGTGTAAAACCTGTTTCTGTAGACTTTATTGGTTTGGAGGTAGAAAATCGTTACTTGTTCGGTTATGGTATGGATTACAAAGGTTATTTACGAAACGCACCCGGCATTTATGCCTGTAAAGAATAAGACTAATAGGAACTATTATAATGGCAAAGCTTGCAATAATTGGCGGCACAGGGCTGACACAACTCAGTGACTTAACCATCATTAAACGAGATAAACTCACAACCCCTTATGGCGCACCTTCTGCTGACTTCATTACCGGTGAGTTTAATCATAAAGAAGTTATATTTCTGGCCAGACATGGTAATCCGCATACCATTGCACCCCACAAAATTAATTATCGCGCCAACATCTGGGGCCTTAAACAACTGGGTGTTGAGCATATTGTCGCTGTTGCTGCTGTAGGTGGAATTACCGCTGAAATGGTACCTGCTCATATCGCTATTCCTGATCAAATTATTGATTACACGCATAGCCGTCTGCATACTTTTTTTGAAGATGAAAACTATCCCGTCACTCATATTGATTTTAGTTATCCTTATAATCAAAAACTTCGCGCTGCTCTAATTATCGCCGCCAGCCATGCCAATATCAGTATCAGTCCAATGGGCACTTATGGTTGCACGCAAGGGCCACGCTTGGAAACAGCTGCTGAAATTAATCGCATGGAAAAGGATGGTTGTAATGTAGTCGGCATGACCGGCATGCCTGAAGCGGGACTAGCTAAAGAACTAGAAATGGACTATGCAGCAATTTCTGTCATAGCAAACTGGGCGGCAGGGAAAACGGAAGGTGAAATTACCATGGCAGACATTGAACACAATCTGCATGCCGGCATGGCAAACACCGCGTTATTACTTAAAGCCTTTATAGACTTGGCGTAGGGATAAGATACCCTGTTTCTGCACAAGGCCTCAAGCTCTATAAGGACAGCTCTCAGGGTTTATTGATCTAGTGGCGAAGTAGTCAAAGCTTCGGCAATCGCGGAAAGCTCATTATGGATAGCATCCATTGCAGTGTGAATAACATCACCATGAAATGTTTCATAATGACTTACTCGCAACATTTCCTCTAATTGTTTCGCCATTGCCGACAATTGTTCAATACCTAAGGTAGCAGCCGTGCCTTTGAGAGAATGAACTAAACTCTGAGCAGTCGCATAATCGCCATCAGCCAGACTCGAAGCTAACAGAACCATATCCTTAGCATGTAATTCGATAAAAATAGCCAGCAACTCCATCAATTTAACGGCATTACCGCCCAATAATGACTGACAATACGCACTATTCAGGCCAGGCACTTTTGAAATACAGGCTATTGCGGAATCCCACGACGACTCTTCTCCAAGCAAGGTTGTTTTGTTAGGCAAAGCCTTTTCAAGCAATGAGCTGTCGTTATTCACTTTTTCTTCACTGTTTGCCTTTACGGGTAGCCATTTTAACAAGACGTTATAAAGGATATTGGGCATCATTGGTTTAGTGATAAAGTCATTCATCCCTGCCTTGGCACAAGCAAGACGATCTTCGGTAAAGGCGTTGGCCGTTATAGCCACAATCGGCGTTTTTTTCCATTCAGGCAGTGCACGAATAATGCGGGTTGCTTCGAGTCCATTCATCTTAGGCATTTGCATATCCATTAGAATCAAGTCATACGCATTGGTTTTAACTTTATCAACGGCTTCTAATCCATCTACAACAACATCCATTATTAAACCGGTACCACGTATTAATTCCTGAAGTACTTCACGGTTAACGATATTATCTTCTGCCAAAAGAATATTTACGCCGAAATGTTTAAGCTGTAACTGCAGTCTGGCTGTTACATCATCCATAATGGTGGATACAGCCGGAATAATTGCTTGGCTGCGTTGCAAGTGTGCAGTAAACCAGAAAGTACTGCCAACACCAGGTGAACTATCAACACCCACCTCCCCGCCCATTAATTGAGCCAGACGCTTTGTAATAACAAGACCTAAGCCAGTGCCGCCATATTGGCTTGTGTTGGTGACTATCTGCTCAAAGGGCTGAAAAAGTCGAGCGATCTGATCAGGTGAGATGCCAATACCGGTATCTCTAACCTCAAAACGTATGAGCAATTGATCGTCAATATCTTCCAGTATTTTGACATTAAGAACGATGAAACCCTGCTCAGTAAATTTAACCGCATTACCGGCATAATTAAGTAATGCCTGACGCAGCCGCGTGGGATCACCTCGCAAACACAAAGGCGAAACATCGCCATCAACCTGAACAATAAGCCCTTTGTTTTTTGCGTATTCATCAACAATCAATCTAACGCCCTCGATAATTTCAGAGAGCATAAAATCTTTGCTTTCCAGCTCTATTTTACCGGCTTCAATTTTGGACATATCCAAAATATCGTTGATGATAGACAGCAGATGATTGGCAGAGATATTGATTTTATCCAATCGACCAGCTTGTTCAGGTGTCATTCCCGAATACCGAAGAAGATAAGTAAGACCGATAATCGCAGTCATTGGTGTGCGAATCTCATGGCTCATTTTAGCCAAAAAACTACTTTTAGCCAGATTCGCAGCTTCTGCAATGTCCTTGGCTTCAATTAAGTCATAAGTACGTTGCTCGATTTGGCTCTCAAGATGCATTTGATAGTCATAAAGTTCCTGCTCTATAATTTTACGTCGGGTGATATCCACCTGAGTACCCACTGCCCTTAAGGGTGCTCCATGTTCATCCCAACTAACTACTTTGCCACGATCAAGAATCCAAAGCCAATGTCCGTCCTTATGCCTTAATCTGTGCTCAGATTCATACAAAGGTATTTTACCTTGAATATGCAGTTCCAATCCTTGATTGATGACGGACCAGTCATCCGGGTGAATCAGTTTTTTCCAGGTGTCGATATCGTTACCCAGTTCATCAGCTTCATAACCCAACATTCCATAGCGGTGGTTATTGAAGACAACCTTATTATTTAAAAAATCCCAGTCCCACAAACCAATTTCACTGTTGGACAGAGCAAATTCGAGGCGCTCTGCACTATCCTTAATTAAGGCCGCTGATCTGGCCTCGCTTTCATGTAAACGTTCCTCAAATTGCTTATGCTCGGTAATGTCTGTCAAGACAATGCGATAAATGAGTTCACCGTCAATGTCATCGGGGATTGCGGTCTCTGTTATCTGTGCCCAAAACTGGCTTCCATCTTGCCTTTGCAATCTTAATTCACAAGTTTGCGGATCTTCTGTTTGAGCCAGTTTTTGGCAATGATGATAAAAAATATCTTGGTCAGCATTGATAATAAAACAAGAAAAGGGCTGTTTTAATAACATGTCACGATTAACGCCCAGCAGAACAGTGGCGCTAAGGTTACATTCTAAAATCAGCCCCGCTTTGTTCAGTGTGCAATAGCCTACAGGTGCCAGATCATAAAGCTTAAAATAACGCATTTGTGATGCGCTTAATTGGTTTTGAACTCGCGCCAACTCCACATTTTGCATCTCAAGTTCGACTTGATGTATCTGCAGCTCATAAAGCATATCCCGAATATTCTCAGGTGCCATTGCTTTAAGGTTCTCCAAAGACTGTTCCTTACTTTCCATGACGATCTTTTCAGCCTGTTGACGCAAGTTGGCGGTTAGGTTTGCGGGTGTAATAGCGTGAGATTTAGTCATGATGGTTTCTTCGTGGCGTTATATTCGATTATTATCTGCGTCTACTAACCATTCCGTGGTCGCAATGGCATAAACTTTAACCAGTTCATTGGTTAAAGCCGTCGCCGTTATCATAACGTCAATGACAGAACCGCTGCGGGTAATACGTGTTGAAGCAAACGGCTCGATAATTTGGTGTGTGCTTAAATGATAGAGCTGATTTATAGTGGCCTCAAACAGTTCTGTAGGAAGCAATGCTTTAATATTCATAGTCAGTGCCTCAACTTCAGACCAGCCATAGAGCCTTGTTGCGCCAGGGTTCCAGGCTAAAATATCACCCTTTAAATCCAAGACAATAATTGCATCGTGCGAATCTCTTAAAACGATAGCCAAACGGCGTAATGATTCTCTTGTTCTTACGACCTCAGTGATTTCAACAAATGTGATCACCACACCTTCGATGATATTACTCAGTGTGCGATACGGTTGAATACTCATGACGTACCATTTGTTATCTTTTGTTTGTACATCCATCTCTAAGGGTTTTAGCGTATTGAGTACGTTACGACAGTCATCTATCAGCCGATCGTAGTCAATTAGTTTAAGCGACAAGTCGCTAACCGGTCGCCCTATGTCGGTATTGATAAGACTCACCAGCTTGCAGACACTGGGCGTAAAACGCATAACACACAAATTGAGGTCTAAAAACAGAGTGGCTATCCCCGTGCCGGATAACAGGTTATTCATGTCATTATTGGATCTTGATAACTCAATCAACTTGTTTTCCAACTCAACATTAACAGTGGCCAGCTCTTCGTTAACGGATTGTAATTCTTCCTTGGAAGTTTCCAGTTCTTCGTTAGTTGATTGAAGCTCCTCATTGATTGACTGCATCTCTTCGTTTGAACTTTTTAGTTCTTCAGTTGACGTTTGCAGTTCTTCATGGAAGGTTTGCATAAATTGGTTCTTTAACTGTAACTCCTTTTTTAGCAAAGCAACTTGCGCATCTGATTCAATCTTGGTGATATTTTCAAGATCGGGTATTTCTTCTATCGTTACTAAATAAACAAATGTCACATCATTTTTTTTAGCAATTATTTTAACGGGATATATTGTCAGGTTGATCATGAGAACCCGCTCTTTAACAGGCAGACACAAGCCTTTACAACTCAAGCTATTTGGATTATTGACGACTGCTTGCAAACTTGAAGCTAGAGTGTCCCGCAATCCTGGCCGGGCAATATTAAGTAAGTTATTATTGGTATTATTATTGGGAATCGGTTCAAGGTATTTATCGATATTACCATGTAGATAGAGAATATCACCCGACGCGTTAATCAGCACGCTGGGGGGTAACACTTGCTGCAACAAGGCTTGCTCGGTTAAGTCGCGTAATGACTGTTTTGACTCGTTATTTATTTTTGCAACAGACTGAAGCGATAAATCAAGGGGTATAAACGTCTTGCCTGATTTTTTATCTGCATAGCTTTTACAAAGATATATATTGGTTTTACTATCTATTTTGCTAAATCTGTCCGTTAAGCTATTGATGCTTTCAGAGCTTCCCAAGAATAGTGCGCCCCCCGTATTCAAGATGTAATGAAACATCGGCAGCAGTTTATTTTGTAACTCGCTTTCAAAATAGATCATTAAATTGCGACAACTGATCAGATCAAGCTTTGAGAAAGGTGGATCGCTAATAACATTGTGCTCCGAAAATATCAACATATTACGAATGCCTTTATTGATTCGGTAACCTTGGCTTTCGACTGTAAAAAATTGACTCAACCGTTCTGGGGAAACGTCAAAACCAATGGTAAAGGGATAAAGTCCGGAGCGTGCTTTGGCAATGGCGGCTGAATCAATATCGGTTGCAAAAATTTGCACCTTGTAATTTTTCTTTAGGGTATCCATGTGCTCTTGTAAAAGAATGGCAATGGAATAAGCCTCTTCGCCGGTAGAGCAACCTAACACCCAGATACGAATGGGGCTATTGTCAAGCTTATTGCTAAAAAGAAGCGGAATGACTTTTTGCTTAAGCGTTAAAAATGCATCCGGATCACGAAAGAAATTGGTTACACCGATCAACAGATCTTTAAACAGCGCAGTAATCTCACTGGGATTATGCTGTAAAAAAAGGAGATAGGTCTCTATCTTGTCTATTTGGTTGACTGTCATTTGCCGCTCAATTCGACGGTAAATAGTATTTCGTTTGTAAAGCGAGAAATCATGGTTAGTGTGACTTCTTATCAGGTAAAATATTTTTTTTAGTGTACTTTCGGAAGGTCTTTTAGCCTCTAAAGAAGCATTATTTAACGAGTCAGTGTTACTAACACAATGATTTAATTCAATGAGTTGTCTCGGCATCTCATCCGGCGGCAAGATATAATCAACTAAACCCGCGTCAATCACACTGCGTGGCATACCATTAAAAGCCGCAGAATCAATAGCCTGAGCCATGACAATGCCGCCTTCGGCCTTAATGCCCTGTGCGCCATAAGTACCATCACTTCCCGTACCTGAAAGAATAATCCCGATGGCTCGCTCATGCTGATCCAGCGCGAGTGAGCGAAAGAAAAAATCAATCGGTAAGCGATGGCCGTGAGGCGATTCCGGCTTAAGCAATTGCAGTGTTCCGCTAAGCAAGGCCATATCACGATTGGGTGGAATGATATAAACAGCGTTGGGCTGGACTTGAATGCCGTCTTCAACTTCTACGACGGGCATCCGGGTATACTTTTGAATGAGCTCGGTAAGGATACTACGATGATCAGGTGCAAGATGCTGAATCACAACAAAAGCCATATCAGGATTTTTGTCAGCAGGCATACTGGAAAAGAAAGCTTCAAAGGCGGCCAATCCACCTGCGGAAGCCCCAATCCCCACGATTGGAAAGTCAAAAGTAGTTGTTGCTAACGTATCTTGCGCTTCAATAATATTTGTTTCAACAACAGGCAACTGGTTTGATACTGAATCACTAAGCGTTACAGGTGTCTTTTCTTGTTTTTTTTTATGAGTCATGAGGACATCTTTTTCTAAAATGAATGTTGTTGCCTTTGAATAAAGCGCAGATAAAGGGAATAACGTGGGATTTAAACAGTGAGTATTCGGCGGCATTTATCATCAAACCCTGTTCTGCTCTCTTATAGCGCAGTAACCAGCTTGTGAATAAATAGATAGACCGGCTTTGAGGGTAAACTAAAGGCATTTTAAAGGGAGCCATTTAGGATAAGCACACAAAGCTCCAAAGGGATTGTATTTTTTAAAATGGTACAATTAGTTAGACAAATCATTCGATACAGACCATAGAAGCTATATAGCGATAACAAATAGTTTAAATATTTCACAGCAATATGCAACTGTAAAATTATTACGATTATTTTACTATTTGTATGGAGATTTTGCAGTCTAGTGACGACGGCACTGATACATTCCTTAACCGCATGGTAAGCGGGTATTTATCCGTGGCTAATGGTTCTTAATTCTGCTATTGCCAGAGTTTAACCGCAGCTTAGCAATGTTTAGCCGCGGTTAAAACGAGTCAAGCTCCGGTTAATTAGTGGCATGCTTTGTACTATGGTGGTTAAACCTCGGTTTATAATGATGCAACACGGTGTTTATACCCATGAATACAAATCAAAGCCTAGTTTGCTATAGTGAGAAATACAAGAAATTAATTGAAAAATAATGGCTTGCTTTGAGTGATAGTAAAATATTTTTGTAAACACTACTCATACTTATTAGCTAATAATGTCCGAACTGTCATCGCGGCAAGGAATGCCGAGATCCAGACGCCATGGATGGTATTCGCAATATATTTAGTTATTGATGCCAATTACTTTGAGCGTAAATAAACCATTAACTTTGTTTCCAACATAACTCATCCAAATCTCACCGGTTCCAATCATTACACCTGTGGAATTAGAAAACATATCTATTGTTCGGTATTTAAATAGTTTATTTTTAAACAGACTTGTAAATGCTATAGGTGCAAATTTCAAAAACGCAGCTTTATTCTTAATTTTTTTCTGCTTTCCTTTAATAGATAAATTTATGGGATATGAAATTTGATTTGATAACCATTCGTAATTTGAAAGAATAATTGCTTGTTTTATCTTGCCGGCAAATATTTCTACCTCTTCATCAGATTCTGCTCCCATCGCTGAATAGCGACGCCCCCAATCAGCCGAACCAACGGCAGCAAGTGAAAGGTTAAAATCAAGGCTGTTTCGAGTCGTTATTGTTGTCTTTAAACCTCTAAATCTATCTCTATCATCCGTTGAAAGTTTTCCTTCAAATGTCGCCGAAAATGTAACGCCGTTTTGATCAAGCTCTTCCAAAGAGATTTTGTCTTCTCTGTATTTTCCAATTAGATTAATTTTTTTCTCATCATTTTTATAAAAGTAATGACCTTTGATAGTTCCATCCTCAGATGGATATAGACTTATATAAATTTGATGCTTGTTGTCGATTGTACCCTCAAAGTCATTGTACTTATGATTTTCAAGATCAAATGCCGGAGCGTTTGAATATACAAGTGATAATAATGCTGTTAATAAATACTTCATGGTTTTCTAATGTCTGATCAAAGGTAAATCTATCAAGGATAATTTATGTATTTCATCAATCAATTAAAAAGAGTTAGTTTTATGGAATAACTGAAACTTTGCTATAAGTTGAGCTAATTGATGTAAGTACTTGGATGGCATAAAAAATCATGCAAAAGATGGTTATCTACTTTCTTAGATATCCTCCAATAACAAGGAGGCACTTTAAATTTAATCTATTTTTGGTAACTTGGGTTTACAATACACTATAATTAATGAGGTAGTATTCATAAAGATCAGCCTAGGGCAATAAAATGACAAAATTTATTCAGGATCTCGCAGAAACACATCGCTATCAATCAACCCATTTACTGGACATTTTACGGTCAATTCAAACACATTATCATTACATTCCAGAAGCTGCGATAGAGCAGTTGGCGGAATTATTAAAGACCCCCCGTACCCAGATCATCAGTGTCGTTGAATTTTACAGTTTTTTTCATTTGTCACCGCATGGAGAATACGAGATTTTGATCAGTGATTCCATTACCGATCACATGTTGGGCAAAAAAAGTCTAATCGATTATTTATCAAAAAAGCTAAATGTTGCTGTTGGTGAGGTTAGGCAAGATGGCGTAGTTAGTTTGGATAATACGTCCTGTACCGGCATGTGTGATCAAGGTCCAGCTGGCTTGGTTAATGGCCATGCGTTAACTCATCTTGATCACCAACGGATAGACCTGATCACTGATTTAATTAATCAACAAAAACCACTCAATGAATGGCCTGACAATTTATTTCTGGTTGAAGACAATATCATCAAGCCCGGACTCTTACTAAACCAGTCAATTAACCAAGGTTCTGCACTGCAAGCCACGTTTAAACGCGGCCTTAAAGAAACTTTATCCGAACTTGAGCAATCCGGTCTGCGCGGTCGAGGCGGTGCAGGTTTTAAAACGGCAACAAAATGGAAATTTTGTTCAGAAGAACCTGAGACTCTGCGTTATGTTGTATGTAACGCAGACGAAGGCGAACCGGGTACTTTTAAAGACCGGGTGTTATTAAATACTTACGCGCATCAGGTCTTTGAAGGTATGACCTTATGTGCCGCCATTATCGAGGCTCAGCAGGGCTTTTTATATTTACGCGGCGAGTATTTGCATCTTTACGAAAAGCTTCAAGGTATCTTGGAAGAGCGTCGGCAAGCCGGTTTATTGGGCAATAATATCCTCAAGCAGGGTATGAATTTTGATATTGAAATCTGTCTTGGTGCCGGTGCTTATATCTGCGGGGAAGAATCTGCGTTGATAGAATCGTTGGAAGGAAAAATGGGCATTCCCCGTAATCGTCCCCCTTATCCGGTTACGCAAGGGTATTTAGACAAACCCACAGTGGTTAACAACGTTGAAACTTTTATGGCCGCCGCCAGTATTGCCATAAACGGCGGCGCTTGGTTTGCCAATATCGGTACAGAAAAATCAAAAGGCACCAAAATACTCAGTATTTGCGGTGACTGTGCCCGTCCCGGCATTTACGAATATCCTTTCGGTACGTCTATCCAGACTGTGTTGGATGATTGTGGGGCAAGCGATGTGCTGGGTGTGCAAATTGGCGGGCCCTCAGGTACTTTTATTGCTAACCATGAATTTAAAAGGCAACTGGCTTTTGAAGATTTAGCAACCGGCGGCTCCTTTATAGTTTTTGATAACAGTCGAAACATTCTTGAAATTGTTAATAACTTTATCCATTTCTTTGCTCATGAAAGTTGCGGATTCTGCACGCCTTGCCGAGTTGGAACATCGTTATTAAAAAAACAGTTGGATAAGATTATTGAAGGTCATGGTTCAGCGGGGGACGTGGTTGCTCTTGAAGAGCTCTGTCAGTTAATTAAAACCCAAAGCCACTGCGGCTTGGGGCAGACTGCTGCCAATCCTGTGTTAACCACACTGGAACGCTATCCTGAATTGTATCAAAGTCAATTGAAGAAAATCAGTTATGAACCGGGATTTGATTTGGATGGCGCTTTGGAAACCGCTAGAAGATTGGCAAAACGTAACGATGCCGGTGCGCATTTAGCACAAGTCGAGGAGGAATCATGAGTAAATCAATCACTATTGATGGTAACACTGTTCCTTTTGAAGAGGGGCAAACCATCATGGAAGCCGCGACAGCGGCGGGTGTTTATATTCCGCATTTATGCCATCATCTAGAATTTGCCCCGCATGGCAGTTGTAAGTTATGTAATGTAAAAGTGAATGGTCGTGTTTGTTCGGCCTGTACTTTTCCGGCAATGGAGGGCCAGGAGGTGCTTAATAACACGCAAGAATTAACCGACGATCGACAGAAAATCACGCAAATGCTGTTTGTAGAAGGCAATCATTTTTGTCCCTCTTGCGAAAAAACAGGTAACTGCCAATTACAGGCGGTTGCTTATCATTTGAATATGCTGGATGATCATTATCCGCTTTTTTTTCCTACGCGAAAAGTCGATGCATCTCATGCCGAGGTCATGATTGATCATAATCGCTGCATATTTTGTACCTTGTGCGTTAGAGCCAGTCAGCAAAAAGATGGTAAGGATGTGTTTGCCATCAGTGGTCGCGGCCTTAAAAAGCATCTGATTGTTAATGCACAAAGCGGCTTGTTAAAAGACACGGATATTGAGGCAACCGATCAAGCCGCACATATTTGCCCAACCGGTGCCATTCTAATTAAACACACTGCTTATCAAGTACCGATTGGTGAACGTATTTATGATCATAAGCAAATTGATCAAGTCAGCTTGGAAAAGGAGCACGATCAACATGGCAAATAAAATTAGAGTTGCAACTACCTCGCTGGCGGGTTGTTTTGGTTGTCACATGTCCTTTCTTGATATTGATGAGCGCATGTTGCAATTGGTGGAACATGTTGAATTTGATCGCTCCCCCATTACCGACATTGAACACTGCACAAACTGCGACATCGGTTTAATTGAAGGAGGTGTATGTAATTCAGAAAACGTGCATGTCTTACGTGAGTTTAGAAAAAACTGCAAAATTCTGGTTGCAGTGGGTGCCTGTGCCATTAACGGCGGCTTACCAGCCATGCGTAATTTTATCCCTCTGGAAGAATGCCTGAATGAAGCGTATTTGGATGGTATAGGCGTTGAGAATCCACAAATACCCAGCGATCCGGAATTGCCCTTATTGTTGGATAAAGTGCGTCCGATTCATGAAGTCGTGAAAATTGATTATTTTTTACCCGGCTGCCCACCTTCGGCCGATGTGTTCTGGAAGTTTTTGACTGATTTAATAGAAGGACGCGAGCCTGCATTGCCTTATGACTTGGTTCATTATGATTGATCTATAAACAATAAGTATGGAATCACTGAAAGTGATTTTAGAATCCGTCATTACGTGCCCTGACTGTGGGTTTAAAAAACTAGAACTCATGCCAATGGATGCTTGCCTGTATTTTTACCAATGCACCCATTGTCAGGTTTTATTAAAGCCTAAGTCGGGTGATTGTTGTGTTTTTTGTTCTTATGGAACCGTCCCGTGTCCTCCGATACAAACTGGACAGTCTTGTCGTTCCAACTAACTTTAGAGATTTAATATGTACCAACATTTAGAAACAGCCAAAAACACAGAAAATTTGAAGCGCATCGTTGTTGACCCAGTCTCACGGGTTGAAGGACATGGCAAGGTCACTTTGTTGCTGGATGCTGATAATAAAGTCCAGCAAGCACGATTGCATATTGTTGAATTTCGAGGTTTTGAGCGCTTTATACAAGGCCGTCCTTATTGGGAACTGCCGGTTTTAGTACAGCGTTTATGCGGCATTTGCCCTGTAAGTCATCATTTAGCTGCCGCCAAAGCGATAGATCAATTGGTCGGTATTGATCCTGAAAATCTTCCGGTATCCGCTGATAAACTAAGACGCTTACTGCACTTTGGGCAAGTGTTTCAATCCCACGCCCTTCATTTCTTTCATTTATCTAGCCCGGATTTATTGTTTGGGTTTGAAAGTGATATTAGTAAACGTTCTATTGTTGCCGTGCTGGGCGCTTATCCCGACTTGGGTGTACAAGGCGTAAAAATGCGTAAATACGGGCAGGAAGTCATACGCATGGTTTCCGGCAAAAGGATTCATGGTACTTGTGCGATTCCTGGCGGTGTTAATAAATCATTAACCAAAGCCGAGCGTGATTACTTGCTGGAAGATATCGATCAAATGATTGAGTGGTCAGCCGCTTCCGTTGCGCTGATTAAAAAAGTGCATTGCTCCAACCTGCCCTATTACGATGACTTTGCCACCATACGTTCAAATTACTTGGGTTTAACCAAGCCCGATGGTGCCTTGGAGCTTTATCATGGTGGCATTCGTGCGAAAAATGCGAATGGTGGGACAATTATAGATCATGTCGATTATTGTAAATATAACGACTATATCCATGAAGAGGTTCGCTCTTGGACTTACATGAAATTTCCTTATCTGTTATCCCTGGGCCGGGAAAACGGTTGGTATCGGGTGGGGCCGCTGGCTCGCGTCAATAATTGTGATTATATTAACACGCCGTTAGCCGAAGCCGCGCGAGTTGAATTTAAAGCGCATAGTAATGAAGCAATGGTTCATAGTACGCTGGCGTTTCATTGGGCGCGTTTAATTGAAACCCTGCATTGCGCCGAGAGCATTAAAACGTTACTCAATGATCCAGACATCATGGGCCATGATTTAGTGGCACAAGGCGAAAAACGTTATGAAGGTGTGGGTGTTATTGAAGCGCCGCGTGGCACGCTGTTTCATCATTATCAAGTCGATGAAAATGATATTGTCACTAAAGCCAATTTAATCGTTTCAACCACCAGCAACAACATGGCAATGAATGAATCTGTTCGACAAGTGGCGGCTGAATATTTGTCAGGACAAGAATTAACTGAGCCCCTATTAAATAATCTGGAAGTTGCCATTCGTGCTTATGATCCCTGTTTGTCTTGCGCAACTCACGCAATGGGAAAAATGCCGTTACAGCTAGAATTAATTGATGAAGAGGGCAACTTAATCGATAAACTGGTTAAACACAGTAGCGGTCAAATTGAACGACCTAGTCATGGTTAAACCTGTTCTCGTATTTGGTTATGGTAATTTGAGTCGTGGCGATGATGCACTGGGACCGTTACTATTGGATTATATTGAAAGTCACTGTGCTTTAGAAGCTATTGAAATATTGTGTGACTTTCAGCTGCAAATCGAACACGCACTGGATTTGGAAAACAGATGCTTGGTGTTATTTGTTGATGCCTCTGTTTCTTGTGAAGATGCCTTTAGCTTTACTCAGATTGAACCTGCCAAGGACAAAAGTTACACCACGCACACCATGAGTCCTGCGGCAGTTTTGGATGTATATCAATCAATAAAAAAACAACCGCCACCACTTAGTTTTTTATTAAGCATAAAAGCCGAAAAACTTGAGCTGGGTGAAGGCTTAAGTACACCAGCAAAAAAACATTTGGAACAAGCCTGCCAGTTTGCGGATCAATTATTACAAAATCCTGAGCTTAAAGATTGGCTACAAGAAGCAAAACGTAGTGAGATGCTTACTTTAGCCTCCTGTTACAAGATCGGAAATCAGGTAGTTACTCCCCTGCCCTGACATCAAATTCAATTTTCCATCGACCACTATCTTTTTGCGAAATCGCTTGTAGTTCGAGGGTGCCAACTTCGGTTACTGCGGCAGATAAATGTACGGGAACCACTTCGCCTGCTCTTCGACCTTCTTCTGGCAAAGTAATATCCAGTTCATCTAATTCTGATAGCTCCTCATCTGTCCAGTATTCAAGCCGTGTACCGACTTTATCTTCTCGACGAATAGTGGATGCAAAGAATCGAAAACGCACCGGCTCTCCAACAACCAAACCAAATTCATCATTCGGTAATTCTTCGTGTGTGCCTTCTTCCATACCAAATGGTGCAATACACAAAGCCACTATATCTGGCGCCATACCGGGCACCGCAGGCATTGCACTTTCAATACTGACATAATAAGCGGCCGCAGTACCGCCTTTAATACGAACCCCTTTGCCTTTTCGAACAAAGCCATAATAAGCACCGCCCCGAGCTACCGCTAAATCAAGTTCAGCCCCCTCCAATAAGCGTGCTTGCGGCGCTTGCTCAGCAACCAACCAAGCATTTAACACTGCCATCAAACGGCTACCCAGTGCTTCGGCTTTTAAAACGCCCCCGTTAAAAAGAACGGCGGTAGGATGTAAAAAGGTTGCATGTTCAGGCAGATTTATATCTTTAAGATCGTTGGTTGCATTTTGCTGTTTAGACAAAAATGCCGCTAAATGGCGTGTAATGGCGGCATCTTGTGCGTACGGTAAACCGGTAGCTCGTAAACCCGTCCGTGTTCTGCTTAAAGGTCTTTCATTGACTGCGACATGGGGCAAAAAGCCTTCAACCAAAACTCTATTGACTTCTTCTCGGGTTAATTCGGTTCGAAGATTACCAGACATCAATGAAGAACCGCGATTAGCAACTACCAGAGGGATATTATCAATAGCAGAATTAGTGAATATTTTTTCTTTTGCATCCCGGCAACTATGCGTTAATGCTTGAATTTGCCAAGGTTCCAATCGTTTGCCATCTTGTTCCAGCTTGGCTTTAACGGTATAAGCCAAAGCCAAATCCATATTATCTCCGCCCAGCAAAATATGATCACCGACAGCCACACGCGTGAGTTCCAGATTTCCGTCTTTTTCAGTGACGGCTATCAATGATAAGTCAGTGGTGCCACCGCCGACATCAATAACCAAAATAATATCACCACAGGTAGCCTGTTTACGCCAGTCACCTTGGCTTTTTTCAATCCAGCTGTATAAAGCAGCTTGAGGTTCTTCCAATAAAATAGCCTGCCCAAGACCGACTGCACGAGCCGCTTCTACTGTCAGTTCACGAGCGGCCGGATCAAATGATGCCGGTACCGTAATAACCAAATCTTGATTTTCTAAGGGTGCCGTTGGATGCTGGTTTTGCCAAGCATCTCGTATGTGTTGAAGATAGGCAATAGTTGCCTGAAACGGTGATATACGCTCAACTTCTGCGGAGGCATCTGGTGGGAGTATTGGAGACTTACAATCCACACCAGCGTGACACAACCAACTTTTAGCACTGGATATTAAACGTATTGGTGTTTTACTCCCTAAGGTTCTTGCTATTTCACCCACCAGAAAATCGGGCTTTGCCGTCCAAGGTAAGGCCGTTGACCCTGCAACAAGTTCTGCTTCATGCGCCTGATATATAAATGAAGGCAACTGAAAGTTATCTTCCACCTCACCAAGCGACGTTAACTGGGGTATCGCCATTACTTGCTGAGAAAATTCTTCATCATCAATATCTGTGATTTCAGCGTAAGATAAAACACAATGCGTTGTACCTAAATCAATACCCACTGAAAATCGCTTCGGTGCTAAATCTGTTGGTACTTGCGTTGGTTCATTTGAAACTGCTTCAGCAGAATAGACTAAGTCAGAAGAATTATCTTGGTTAGATTCGGTAATCTGTTGATTAACGGGCTCTGTATTAACGACTTCATTGCCCCATTCAAAATTGTTTTGGGCCTCCTCTTGATTGTTATCTTGCACTTTTTTTATATGATCAAAAAGACTCATAACTCTACCTCGGCTGCCGCCAAAATATTTGCATTATGTCCTTGAGTTAATTTAGCCATTCTAATATCTGTTACCTGCCAACCTCTATGAACTAGGGTTCCGGTAAATGGCGCAGACCCAATAATATTTCCGGTTAACCTTACTAAGGAGGCATCAAATCCTTGTGGCAGGGTAATTTTTTCGCCTTCCTGCTCGCTACGAATAGATGCTAAAGTAAAATGTTCATTAAGGGCTTTGTTACAGCCCTCATGGACTACACGTGCAGCAACACCGACATCTGCATCACTGTAATTGGTTATATCTTCTTTAATAAAATCAATGAAACGTGCTTCTTTTTGTAGCAAACCCAAAAATTGCACGGCGGCCTCGGGTGTTGATTCTTTAAGTATGACTGGTTCTGGGGTAGGAGCATGAACCAGCTTTTCAACTTCAACAATTTTCTCCACTATTTTAATAACAGGTTCTGGAGTCTGCGCTAAAGCTTGATTGTTTTGCTCTGCCGGTTGTTTTTTCTTGCAACGAGCAAGACTTACGAGCATAGCCAACAAACACATAATAAGTATCAGCGATAACAACGCAACCGTACCGGCCAAACAGACATGCCATAAATCGAAGGTGGTTGGTTTAAGAGATAGATCAATTGTATAAATCGGATTCATTAGGTGCAGCCCTCTTTTAGATATTATTAATTACCGGCTTTACGGGACGCTTCAGAAAACATCATTCCCTGCAATGCTTCTCGTGTGGTCTGTAAGCGTATTTGCTTTAAATGTCGATCAGCAATCACTTCAGGCACTTTTACTTCAGTATATACTATTCGCATCTTCGCTAAAACAGGTTCACATTGCTTCATAATGGCATCGGTTGCCTTGCGGGTATCTTGTTGTTGATAAGATGATTTTTGCATTTCATCGCCCACACACTTCTTATACTCATATTTAGCTGACTGTATTTTTGCAATGGTAGCTTCTGAAAGAGTCGTGTTGATCCATTCATTTTTCGCATCGTGAGAGAAAGCAATTGCAGAAAACAACAAAAGGCTTGATAAAAGAATATGTTTCATGGTGTTCCTTAATATAATTATTTTTTAAGTACTGATTTTACGTGAACAAACAGAAAATGAATAATTTAAAGATTAATCCATTCATGCCCTATGATTTAATACAAATTACAGGAGCTTTATTTGCCATGTTGATGAATGGCGCGAAAACTTATTTCTTCGCGCCATTTATTTCTTGGTAGTGATATTCGTTTGTTTTCTAACGTTTCTTATGACTCGCAAGCTTAATCAATAATCATGGCAATTGACTTAGCTGTTATTTTGTAGTGCAGCGATACGCTCTTCCAAAGGTGGATGACTCATAAACAATCTGCTGACGCCGCCCCCATTAATACCAAAAGCCGCTAACTGCCCCGGCAGGTCTTGAGCATCTTGTCCACGTTGCAAAGCACGTAAAGCGGCAATCATCTTCTCGGGACTGGCTAATTTTGCGCCACCGGCATCGGCTTTAAACTCTCTGTAACGAGAAAACCACATAACCAACATTGATGCCAAAAAGCCCAAAGCAATTTGAGCGATCATTTGCGTAATGTAATAAGCAGGACCATAACCGCGTTCGGTTTTAAAAACAACGCGATCAACAAAATGACCAATGATGGTTGCAAAAAAGAACACGAACGTATTCACTACGCCTTGCATTAAGGCCATGGTCACCATATCACCGTTAGCAACGTGAGTCATTTCATGTCCAACCACTGCTTCAACTTCATTGGCATTCATGTTTTGTAGTAAACCGGTACTAACAGCAACCAAAGCACTATTTTTATTCATACCGGTAGCAAAGGCATTGGCTTCCGGCGTTTCAAAAATACCCACTTCAGGCATGCCAATACCTGCCAATCGCGCTTGCTTAGCAACAATATCGATTAACCATTGTTCAGTTTGGTTTTGAGGTTGTTCAATGACATGCACACCCATAGCCCGTTTAGCTGACCATTTGGACATGGCAAGAGAAATAACCGAGCCAGTCATACCAATAATGGCTGACATGACAAGCAAAGCATTTAGATTAAGATCAATACCTTGGGCATCTAAAGTACCACTTAACCCTAAAATATTAAATATAATACTGACCACGACCATTATCGCAATATTGGTCGCCAAAAAAAGAAATATTCGCATCATAATGATAGCCTCAGTTAAATTGTGATAAATATAGTATGGTGATTGATTAACAGATTTCAACCACTTATTAACAGTGTTAATATAGTCTAAAATTTACTTATTTTATTGGTAACTGCCATGCATTTATTTAAAAGAAGTCTAGTTTTAATATTGATATTGAACACTTGTTTGGTTTGTGCAAAAACAGTCGATCATCAGCCTGTTTTAAACCAACTGCATTTGCCTGAAGGATTTAAAATATCAATTTATGCCGATCATGTTCCTAATGCCCGAAGCTTGGCCTTAGGTGATAATGGCACCTTATTTATTGGCACTGGTTCTAACGAACTCTATGCTGTTCAAGATAAGAATAATGATGGCGTAGCGGAACAGCTTTATATCATTGCCAACAATTTAAATATGCCCAATGGCGTAGCCTTTAAAGACGGTTCGCTTTATGTTGCAGAAATTAATCGTATTATTCGTTTTGACCATATTATCCAGCACTTAGCTATTCCACCCAAGCCGGTTGTTATCTTCGACCAATTCCCATCGGATAAATATCATGTCTTAAAATATCTGCGTTTTGGTCCGGATAACAAACTGTATACTGCTGTCGGCGCTCCCTGCAATATTTGTAATCCTGACAAAGATATTTACGCCTCGTTAGTCAGATTAAATCCTGATGGCAATGATTTTGAAATTATTGCCAAAGGCATCAGAAACACTGTCGGCTTTGATTGGCAACCAGAAACCAATGGCCTGTTTTTTACGGATAACGGCCGCGATAATTTAGGTGATGATAGTCCGGCCGATGAACTTAACCAGTGGACTGTTAAAGGGGAACATTTTGGCTACCCCTATTGTCATGGTGGTGACGTGCCAGACCCAGAATTATCGGCAAATAAAAAATGCGTACAATTTACCGCCCCCGTTTGGAAGTTTAAAGCGCATATTGCACCTTTAGGTATACGCTTTTACAAAGGGTCGCAATTTCCGGTTGACTATCGAAACCAGTTATTCGTTGCGCAACATGGCTCTTGGAATAGAACGGTTCCCCAAGGTTACAAAGTTGCTTTAGTTAAACTTGATAAAGGAAAAGTCATTTCAGAGCAAGATTTTATCAGCGGGTGGTTAACTACAAAAAGAAATGTATTAGGGCGTCCGGTAGATATGTTAACGCTATCGAATGGAAGTTTATTGATAAGCGATGATAAGCTGGGTGTTATTTATAAAGTGTCTTACCAAGGAAAGTAATGAGAAAAGAATTTGAAATCATCGAAAAGGAAATCGTTTATTCCGGTTTTTTTCGCATGGAAAAATACCGTTTAAAACACACACTTTATGCCGGCGGCTGGAGTTCAGAAATAAGCCGTGAATTGTTTGTCAGAGGCAGTTGTATTGCCGTTTTATTATATGACCCTCACACCGACAAAGTTGTACTGATTGAACAATTTCGTGCCGGTGCGCTCATACAACCCGATAGAGCATGGCTGATAGAAATTGTTGCTGGTGCGATAGAAGACGGAGAGACAGCCAAGGAAGTTGCATACCGAGAATCCTTCGAGGAAGCCGGTTGCGAGATTCTGGATTTAATAGTTATTAATGAATTTTACACCACACCAGGTGGAGCTTCCGAACGCATTACTTTATTTTGTGGCAGAGTCGATAGTGAAAAAGTTGGCGGAATTCATGGGTTGGATCACGAAGATGAAGATATTTGGGTTCGTACGGTTGATTTTAGTGAAGCCTATCGAATGGTTGAAAGCAATGAAATAGAATCGGCAATTCCTATTATCGCGATCCAGTGGTTGGCCTTAAACAAGCAGAAACTTAAAGATAAATGGATAAATACCCTAGTTTAAATTCTGTTTATGTTCATATTAACCCTAAGAACTCATAAATATATTTGCCTCCGTTTATTTTTGCCGGCCGCTATAATATTGCTCTCTGGTTGCGCTAGTGTTCCTGAAGTAAAACCAGTAGTTCAAGGCTCTTCTACACCTGCTACTAGTTATGCCTTAAGTTTACAAGGTGTCCCCTATAAATATGGGAAAGAATCTCCAAAAGAAGGCTTTGATTGTAGCGGATTTGTTAAGCATGTTTATCAAAAACAAGGTATAACATTGCCACGCACCGTTAATGATATGGCACTGGTATTACCAATCATTTCAAAAAATGAAGTTCATTCAGGTGATCTTGTGTTTTTTAATACCAATGGTAACTCTTATTCTCACGTTGGTATTTACGTTAATAACGACCAATTTGTTCATGCCCCCAGCCAACGCACCGGGAAGGTACTTGTTTCAAGTTTGAAAAATCGATACTGGCAAAAACACTATACTGGTGTCAGACGGCCAAGAAAGCTTTAATGCTACTGCCCTTTTGTAACTAAGTATTATCATATAAAAAGGGACTCATCCTTTCATAAAAGAGTTTGCGTTAAAAAATAAAAGTCTTAGTCACTATGTAATTTTAACACCAGACAATCCAGTCAATTCCAGTATAATATCCCGATTTGCCCTGGATTTACGTTCCAGCTTGCAATAGGTAAGTCTTATGAATCCCATAGTTGTTTGTGCTCTGTATAAATTTGTAACACTGGATAATTACCAGTCTTTACGTCAACACCTATATGATGTGATGGATGCTAATAAAGTTAGAGGTACATTGCTTCTAGCTAATGAAGGTATTAACGGCACGATAGCGGGATCCAGAATTGCTATTAATAATGTGTTAACCTGGTTGCGAAATGACCCACGTCTTTCTGATATTGACGTTAAAGAATCTTTTACCGATACCCTTCCCTTTAATCGCGCCAAAGTTAAACTCAAGAAAGAGATTGTGACGATGGGGATTGAGGGCATTGATCCTAAAGGTGTTGTAGGTACTTACGTCAATCCCAAAGATTGGAACAGCCTAATCTCTGACCCCGATGTTATTTTGGTGGATACGCGTAACGACTATGAATTTAAAGTTGGCACTTTTAGGAATGCAATTAATCCAAATACTGAAAGTTTTAGGGAGTTTCCAAATTATGTCCGAGAAAATCTTGATCCTATCAAACATAAAAAAGTGGCTATGTTTTGTACGGGCGGAATACGTTGTGAAAAATCTACCGCTTTTTTAAAGGAACAAGGCTTTGATGAGGTTTATCATCTTAAGGGTGGGATTTTAAAATATCTGGAAGAGGTCCCTCCAGAAGAAACCTTATGGGAAGGTGAATGTTTCGTTTTTGATGAAAGGGTAACAGTTAATCTTCAACTTGAAAAAGGCAATTATGATCAATGTAATGCCTGTCGCTTACCAATAACTCAAGAAGATAAAATCAGCAAAAAATATGAACAAGGTGTTAGTTGCCCGAATTGCTTTGACAAAGTAACCGATATCCAAAAATCACGCTTTATGGAGCGTGAAAAACAAATGTTGTTAGCCAGACAACGCGGAGAAGCACATATCGGTGCAGATGCAGCCAAATCTCTTGTCGCTAAACGGGAAGCTAAATTAAATCGCCAACAACAACAACAACAACAACAACAATAATAACAATAACAATAAAAGTTAACACTGTGTTGATGATGAAATCAAAAGCTATCTTTCTATCGAAAACTTAACTAGCCAGTAATAATTCATTCAAGGAATATTAACAGTTCAAATTAATTATCTAGGTTTAGCTTATTATTACTTAAAATCAGACGTTTTTCTTGTTTATTCTGCGTTCAGGTTATAATGATTTAAGAACATACACGATAGACTCTTTGCTTTTATTAAAGCGGCGTAAAAACCAACTAGCCTTGCCTTTTAATAAACCTCAATACATCAGTAATTTATACACGAGTCACCTCAAGATAAAATATGACACAAAAACTTTATATTCAAACCAATGGTTGTCAGATGAATGAATACGATTCCGATAAAATGCGGGATGTACTACAAGCGTCACATGGGTTCGAATTGATTGATGATCCAAAACTTGCAGATGTTTTATTGCTTAATACCTGCTCAATCCGTGAAAAAGCACAGGAAAAGGTTTTTTCAGCCTTAGGTAAATGGCGCAAAATAAAAGACAAGCGTCCTGATGTCATCATTGGTGTCGGTGGTTGCGTAGCCAGTCAGGAGGGTGCAGCCATTCAAAAACGGGCTCCTTTTGTGGATATGGTTTTTGGGCCGCAAACCTTGCATCGTCTACCACAACTACTGGATCAAGTTCGCAGCAAACATAAACCTGTTATTGATATTTCCTTTCCTGAAATAGAAAAATTTGATGCTATGCCCGAACCCAGAGCTGAAGGGCCAAAAGCTTTTGTTTCTGTCATGGAAGGCTGCAGTAAATATTGTTCTTTTTGCGTAGTACCGTATACACGCGGCGAGGAAATTAGTCGCCCATTAAAAGATGTGCTTGCCGAAATTACCACATTAGCCAAACAGGGTGTGCGGGAAATCAATTTGTTAGGGCAAAATGTAAATGCTTATCGTGGTGAAATGGATGACGGCGATATTGCCGATTTTTCACTTTTATTACATTACGTAGCAGCTATAGCCGGAATAGATCGCTTACGTTTTACAACATCGCATCCACTTGAATTTACTGACAGCTTGATAGACGCCTTTGCCGAACTACCACAATTGGTTGATCACCTGCATTTACCGGTACAAAGCGGGAGCGATCATATACTTAAGATGATGAAGCGTGGGCATACCAGTGCCGATTACAAGGAAACCATCCGAAAACTGCGTTTAATTAGGCCAAATATTAGCTTGTCTTCGGATTTTATTATTGGCTTTCCGGGTGAAACCGACGCCGAATTTGAAGAGACTTTAGCGTTTATTGATGACATTGGTTTTGATTTGTCGTTTAGCTTTGTTTATAGCCAACGCCCGGGGACACCAGCCGCCGATTTACCTGATGATGTGCCTGCAGAAGTAAAAAAACAACGCCTTGAACGTTTTCAAAACCGGATTAATGAAATGGCTATCGCTATTTCCAATAGCATGATTGGCACAGTTCAAACTGTTCTAGTCGAAGGACAATCCAAAAAGAATCCGCTACAAATGCAGGGTAGAACGGAAAATAACCGGGTAGTCAATTTTATTGGACATCCCAAATTAGCCGGACAATTTGTTGATGTGCTTATTGCTGAGGTGCTTCCTAACTCTTTAAGAGGACGCATCGTTGAAGCCTCTTTGGAAAAAATCATCTTTCAAAATTAAACTCTTAAAATGACTTCTCAGGAAATTTCTTTGCTCCCTGCTGATAACAACAGATTATCAAATTTTTGCGGACAATTAGACAATAATTTACGGCAAATAGAAAAGCGACTGCAAGTTGAAATAGCCAATCGAGGCAACCAATTTAAAGTAACCGGTTTAGATGATTCAGTAAAAGCGGCTTGTGGGCTTATGTACAAATTATTTGAAAGCACTGCAAATGAACAATTAACTGCCGAACTAATCCACTTAGCCATGCAAGATGCCTCCATTGATCTGATTCTTGAAGGTTCAAATCTACAAGCTGAACATGAAGTTGCAATCAAAACAAAAATTGGTTTGATTAAAGGGCGAGGTCTAAATCAACAAGCTTACTTAAGAAAAATTGTCTCTCACGACATCAATTTTGGCGTTGGGCCGGCAGGAACAGGAAAAACTTATCTAGCTGTTGCCTGCGCCATTGAAGCGCTTCAAAATGAACAAGTCAGAAAAATAATTCTGGTGCGGCCAGCGGTAGAAGCGGGTGAAAAACTGGGTTTTTTACCAGGGGACATGGCCCAAAAAGTCGATCCTTATTTACGGCCTCTATATGATGCTTTATATGAAATGCTGGGCTTTGAACGAGTTGAAAAAATGATTGATAAAGGCATTATTGAAATTGCACCTCTGGCTTTTATGCGTGGTCGCACTTTAAATGACGCTTTTATAATTTTAGATGAAGCCCAGAATACTACAACAGAGCAAATTAAAATGTTTCTTACTCGCGTGGGTTTTGGCTCGACTGCAGTTATTACAGGTGATATTACTCAAATAGACCTCCCTTCAGAAAAAATGTCGGGTCTGCGACATGTACTTGAAGTCCTGAAAGATATTGAAGGCATCAGCTTTACTTTTTTTGCAGTTCGTGATGTCGTCAGGCATCCTTTGGTACAGCGCATTGTTTCCGCTTATGAAGCGTATGAGAAAAAAAACAAAGCCGAACTATGAATCTAATAGAAATCCAGACTATCTTTAAATCTAACGGACAGCCTGATCAAAAACAAATACAACTATGGGTTGATACTGCCCTTGTAGATCTTAACGAAGATACTGAAATCGTTGTACGAATTGTCGATGAACAAGAAAGTACCTATCTTAATGAGCAATATCGCCAAAAATCAGGCCCTACCAATATATTAAGTTTTCCTGTTGATGTCCCTGAGAATCTTGAACTAAGCTTACTTGGGGATTTAGTCATTTGTGCACCGATACTGGAAAAAGAAGCTTTAGCACAAAATAAAGCTTTAATAGATCATTGGGCGCATATCATTATTCATGGTGTTTTGCATTTAGTTGGATATGATCACATCGACGATGATGAAGCTGAATTAATGGAAAACAAAGAAATTTCAATTTTAAGCAAGTTAAATATAAATAACCCCTATATACAGGAAAATGACGAATGAGCGACGAACAACCTCCCAGTAGAAACCTCCCCCGAAAACGTTGGGTAGAAAGAATCAGCCAATTATTTTCTGGGGAGCCACATGACTTGGATGACCTTCTCGAAATACTCCGAGAAGCGAGGGAAAACCGATTATTGGATACCGATGCTTTATCCATGATTGAAGGTGTGTTGCAAGTATCTCAAATGCGGGTAAGGGATATTATGATTCCCCGCATTCAAATGGTTGTCGTACCAAAAGATGCCGAACTGGAAACTATCTTCCCACTGGTAATAGAATTTTGCCATTCTCGTTACCCTGTTATTGATGGTGATCGCAGTAAAGTAGTCGGGGTATTATTGGCAAAAGATTTACTGGCACATGTATTACAAAACAAATCTATGACCGTCCAAGACATTATGCGACCTGCGTGTGTTGTTCCTGAAAGTAAACGTTTAAATATCCTGCTAAAAGAATTACGAACCAATGGAAACCACATGGCCATTGTAGTTGATGAGTACGGTCAAGCGGCTGGCTTGGTTACCATCGAAGATGTACTAGAAGAAATTGTTGGTGAAATCGAAGATGAGCACGATGATCATGAGGATGAAGGGTATATCTTTCAACGTAGTGCCAACGAATTCATGATTAAAGCACTTATTCCAATTGATGAATTTGATGAATATTTTTCTACATCTTTAACTTCGGATGAATATGATACCATCGCAGGCTTTCTTTTAAGTCAACTTGAACATATGCCGAAAAAAGGTGAAAGTATTGTTTTTGATAACATGCGGTTTGAAGTTATTAGAGCAGATAACCGACGCGTTCATTTGGTTAAACTAAAAATAAATAAATAACAGGAAAATAGTTATGAATAGTCAGACTGTTTTAGTTACTGGCGGCGCTGGTTATATAGGTAGTCATGCTTGCGTAGAATTATTGAAAGCCGGTTACCATGTTGTTGTGGTTGATAATTTATCAAATAGTAAGTCTGAATCTTTGTTAAGAGTACAACATATCACCGGCAAATCACTGACTTTTTATCAAGTTGATATTCGCGATAAACAAGCTTTAACTGAGATTTTTGACAAAGAATCACCTACAACCGTCATACATTTTGCAGGATTAAAAGCAGTCGGTGAATCTTGTGAGCAACCTCAACTATATTATCATAACAACGTTTTCGGAACGCTTGTACTTACTGAGGTTATGAGTAATGCTAACGTAAAGCAATTAGTCTTCAGCTCATCCGCTACGGTATATGGTGAATCAACTTTTCCACAATATACTGAGGATTTCCCTCTTGGCGCTATCAATCCTTATGGTCGATCAAAAGCCATGATAGAGGATATACTAAGGGATTTGTATGCGGCTGATAAAATTAGCCAAACCAACTCTCCTTGGAAAATTGCCTTACTACGCTATTTTAATCCCATAGGCGCTCATGAAAGTGGGATGATTGGTGAAGATCCCAATGGTATTCCCAATAACCTAATGCCTTACGTAGCACAGGTTGCAATTGGCAAATTACCACAGTTATCTGTCTTTGGTGATGATTATCCAACTCGAGATGGAACAGGTATCAGGGATTATATCCATGTTGTTGATCTGGTAAAAGGTCATTTAAACGCAATACAGGCATTAAATAATCACTGTTTCGAAGCTGGTGGCTGTAAAGCATATAATCTGGGTGCAGGAAAAGGTTACAGTGTCCTTGAAATCATTAAAACCTTCGAACAAGTTACCGGAAAATTAATAAATTATAAAATTTCTCCTCGAAGAACAGGTGATCTTGCCGAATGCTTTGCTAATCCAGATTTAGCTCTAAAAGAACTTAACTGGAAAGTAGAAAAAGATTTACATGACATGGTTACAGACACCTGGAACTGGCAAACTAAAAACCCTCAAGGCTATATTTAAATTCCACTGACAAAAAAAACACATCTAATTGTTTACAATTTTAACTTAATACACTGATTATCTTAATTTAAGAGACAATTAATAAATGTCATCACCAGTAACATTATTTTTTTAGTAATCTTCATTTATTTTAAGTCTTTTTTATTACTTAATCACGTAAGCCTTATTACCCTTGTGATTTATACATTAACCACTATTCTTACAATCATAAATTAGTATGGATAAGCGTACATTTACAAACCGCATTGTTGTTCTTGATACCGAAACCACTGGATTAAATCCACTAGAAGGCCACAGAATCATTGAAATTGGTTGTGTTGAGGTAGTTAAGCGTCGACTAACAGGCAAACGATTTCATGTTTATATTAATCCTGATCGAGTCATTGATGAAGGTGCAATTGCAGTTCATGGCATCACCAACCAATTCTTAGATGACAAACCCTATTTTGCGCAAATTGTTGATGATTTTATTGCGTTCATTAAGGATGCTGAGTTAGTTATACACAATGCACCATTTGATGTTGGCTTTATTAATAAAGAATTGTCGCGACTAAATAATAAGACGGGAACCGTCAAAGATTATAGCGAAGTTTTTGATACACTTGCCTTCGCCAGAAAAAAACATCCGGGACAAAGAAACAGTCTTGATGCACTTTGTAAGCGCTATGGCATAGATAATAGCCATCGTGATTTGCATGGGGCTTTACTCGATGCTGAAATTCTTGCTGATGTATTTTTATTAATGACTGGCGGACAGTCTTCGTTGCTAGATGAAGCTCAATCAAATACAGTACAACCAACCATTCATACTAACGCAAAATATGAGTTCATTGGTCGTCCCAGATTAAAAATTATTAGTTGTACTGATGAAGAGCTAAGTCATCATCAACTACGTTTAGAAGCCATTGAAAAAACAATCGGAACAAGTATCTGGAACCAATAGCTTTAACCGATTAATAAGTATTACAAAGAAGACACGAATATAAACAAGCTTTACCTTGGTTTTATTTCGTGTCTTATTGGCTTTATAGTCTTACTTTAAGTCCTTTAATTACTCTGCTTTTGGTTTTGCACGTCTAGAAGTAGAACCCATCCTCTTTTTGCTTTTATCTGCTTTTTTAGCGGCATCATCCGGATTTGATCTTCTGGCTGTGTCATCTATTTTAGAAATACTAAGAAGCTGGCCCGCTACCCTTATTCTTTTTAGTTCTTCAAGTAACTCTTTTGGCATACCAGCCGGTAACTCAACTGTACTGTAATCGTCTTCAATTCTAATGCGTGCTATATGGTCACCATCAATACCTGTTTCATTGGCAATGGCACCGACTATATTACCTGGTTTTACACCATGATTGTGGCCAACTTCGATTCGAAATGTTTCCATTTCAATATTGGCTCCACCACCAAATGCTCGCTTTGGTTTACGATCCCTTTCGGGACGATCTTCTCTACGAGGACGATCTTCTCTGTGCGAACGATCTTCTCTATCTCTTTGGGGTCTATCTTCTCTACTGTCGTAAGTTTTTTTAGGTAAATTTTGCATTAACAGCGGAGTATTACCTTGAACCAACTTTGCAAGAGCAGCAGCTATTTCTAATGCGGAAACATTATGTTCTTGCTGGAATTGCTCTATCAATTGGCTAAAAAAGCTCAACTCTTCTGATGCCAAGGTGTCGGTAATATTCTGTTTAAAGCGAGAAATACGTTTGTTATTAATCACTTCAGTTGAAGGCAAGCCCATTTCTTCAATTTTTTGTTTGGTAGCTTTTTCTATATTTCCTAATAGTTTTCTTTCTCTGGGTGAAATAAACAAAATTGCATCGCCTGTGCGACCGGCACGACCCGTTCTTCCAATACGGTGAACATAAGATTCAGTATCGTAGGGAATATCGTAGTTAACAACATGAGTAATACGATCTACATCTAAACCACGTGCGGCTACATCAGTTGCAATCAAAATATCGAGCTTACCATTTTTAAGATGCGCAATAGTTCGCTCTCTAAGTGTCTGCGACATATCGCCATTAATTGCGGCGGCCGAGTAACCACGTGCCTCTAACTTTTCTGCAAGTTCAATCGTTGCAGTTTTGGTTCGGACAAAAATAATCATTCCGTCAAATGTTTCTGCTTCAAGAATCCGTGTAAGTGCATCCAATTTATGAACCCCACTGACTAACCAAAAACGTTGACGAATATTTTCAGCTGATGCGGTTGTTACTTTTATAGTAACTTGTTCAGGATTAGTCAGGTACTCTTGAGCTATTTTGCGAATAATCGAAGGCATGGTCGCAGAAAATAGGGCAATTTGTATGTCATCTGGTGTTTGTTCAAGCACCCATTCGACATCATCTATAAAACCCATGCGTAGCATTTCATCTGCTTCATCAAGAACAAGTACCTTAAGTGTATCTAGATTCAAGGTGCCTTTACGCATGTGATCCATAACCCGACCAGGTGTACCAACAACCACATGGGCGCCGCGTTTTAACTGTCGTAGTTGCGTGCTATAGTCTTGTCCACCATAAATTGGTAAGACGTGAAAGCCCTTCAAATGAGCAGCATACCGCTGAAAAGCTTCTGCTACTTGGATAGCAAGTTCTCGTGTTGGAGCAAGAACCAGAACTTGTGGGTCTTTTTGACGAAGATCAATTCGCGACAAAATGGGCAGTGCAAACGCAGCTGTTTTACCAGTGCCTGTTTGAGCTTGTCCCAGAACATCTTTGCCTTGCAGCATATAAGGGATAACTTGTGCCTGAATGGGCGAAGGTGTTTCATAACCGACATCGTCCAATGCTTTTAGCAGAGGTTCAATCAGTGCTAAATCACGGAAAGTGGGTAATGGTGAAACATCATTGGACATGGATTTACCTGTTTGGAGTTTTGGAATACGCGTAAAGCGAGGGGAACTTATTATTTATCAGGCTATTGTACCTTATTATATTTAATTTTGCAGTAATAATGATGCCTGATTATAACTTCAAGCATGTTTTGATTGGCGTACAAGACTCTATTCAAAACCCCGCTTAAGCTCTCCATAAATTTAACCGCCTGAATGCTTTTGCTTCAATTCTAATTATTTATCGTTCTAGTCTTAATTAAAAAGGAATGAACAGGATACATAGCAAAAAATCCAATCTTAAAATAAAACTATTTAAAATTCCTTGCCTAAAAAATAACTTTTACCTGTTTGAAGTCACTATAATTTACTATCTTTTGATTTTACATCTTCTACTTTGTACCTTTTTTTTGTGTTTGCTTGTTATAATGAATATGACTTAGTAACAGCATTAATTCTGATCGAGAGATTTCATGATTCAAGGTAGTATCGTAGCTTTAGTAACGCCAATGTATGAGGACGGTGCAATTGATAAGGAAAGTCTAAAAAATATAATTGATTATCATATTGACCAAGGTACAGATGCAGTAGTAGCTGTAGGCACAACAGGTGAGTCAGCTACTCTTAATGAAGATGAACACTGTGATGTAATTGAAACAATTATTAAATACGTAGCTGGAAGAATTCCTGTAATTGCTGGAACCGGTGCAAACTCAACTAGCGAAGCGATTAACCTTACACAAAAGGCTAAACAAGCTGGAGCTGATGCTTGCCTGATTGTAACACCCTATTACAACAAACCAACTCAGGAAGGGTTGTATCTGCATTACAAAGCTATTGCAGAGGCAGTTGATATACCTCAGATCCTATACAATGTTCCAGGACGCACTGCCTGTGACATGTTGCCAGAAACTGTAGGTCGTTTATCTAAAATTACTAACATTGTAGGTGTGAAAGAAGCAACTGGCGACCTATCAAGAGTTCAATTAATACGTAACTTGGCAGATTCCAATTTTGCTATTTATACTGGTGATGATGCCACAAGCCTTAAGTTTTGTCTCTTGGGAGGAAATGGTTCAATTACAGTTACAGGCAATGTAGCACCCCGACTAGTGCATGATATGATTAAGGCGGCAATGTCAGGCGATAAAGAGACTGCACTTTCCCTCGATGCTAAATTAATAGCCTTACATAAAACCCTATTTATACAATCAAACCCTATCCCTGTGAAGTGGGCAGTTGCAGAAATGGGGCTAATGGGAAGAGGAATTCGTTTGCCTTTAACATGGCTAACTGAAGATTGCTTTCCTGCAGTGCGTGATGCCATGCGTGAGGCTGAAGTTATTAAATGAATATTAAATCTGCCTTTTTAATAATAACTATAACTGCACTAATTTTTTTATCAGGTTGCAGTTATATAAAAAGTTTATTTCCTGATAAAGAAAAAGATTATCAGTACACCACTGAAATCCCACTCCTGATTTTGCCTCAAGATCTAAAGAACAGCCAAATTCCGGGATTAACCTCATCAACACCTATCATCAGCACTAATCTGGACTTGCCTACCGAAGAATCTGATAATGGCGCCCTTACAACACAACAGCCTCCCGCGAATACAGATTTACCTGTAAACGAGCCTGGAGCTATTGAAGCTTTAATTGTTTTAGAACGAATAAAGCTTAATGATGATGGGTACAGCTTGAGAATTAACTCACCATTTATTAAAGCGTGGAGAATAGTTAATAAATCATTAAGTAGAAAATCTATTGAAGTAACTGATCGCAACCAAGAAAAAAAGCTGTTTACTATAAAATATGAACCTGAAGAACAACGTCTACAGGATGATTCATACTGGAGTGACCTTACATTTATGATCAGTGGAGTTCATGACAATGAAAAGACATATTTGATAAAGCTTGATGAAAATAATGACTATACAGACATTACAATCATAGATGAAGATCATAAACTTTTATCTGATGATGCTAGCAATAAATTACTGACTCTTCTGGAAAATACCATTAAAGAAGATTTAGCAACCAAATGACCTTAATTAATATAATTGGGTTAGCGTAACGACCCAAATAATCAGAACAACTTTTATCGCGTTATGTTTCGCTAATCTGAACTTTACCTTTATTGTTTTATTACATGTTAAAAATCCCTGGAACATCTGCATTATCTGACTTTCGTGTAAAAAGACTACTGCCTGAATTACAGGCTATAGAGCCCGCTATCACTGCCATTTCGGCACGATTTATTCACTTTGTCGATGTTGAACAGGCTCTGAATAATAACCAGTCCGCGGTCTTAAACCAGTTGCTGGCTTATGGTTCCCTGTCACCGGCAAGTAGTCAACAGGCTGAAACCCTTCTGGTTGTTCCCCGCTCAGGCACAATGTCGCCTTGGTCAAGCAAAGCCACAGAGATTGCCCATCGTTGCGGTTTGTCTAACATCAAGCGCATAGAACGGGGTATTGAATACGCCTTAATCGCCGACAAACTCTTGTCAATCGCCGTTAAAATCGAGTTATCGACTTTACTACACGACCGCATGACCCAAGCGGTTTTAACAGATCATGCCGAGCCGGATTTATTTACTCAACACGCGCCCAAACCGCTGGTCAGCATCAAGCTTATCGAAGAAGGTCGAGAGGCACTGGTTAAGGCCAACGCAGAATTGGGCATGGCGTTGTCGGATGATGAAATTGATTATTTATGCGCCGGCTTTCAAAATCTTGGCCGAAACACGACGGATGTTGAGCTGATGATGTTCGCTCAAGCCAATTCCGAGCATTGCCGCCATAAAATTTTTAATGCGGATTGGACAATTGATGGGATAGAGCAGCCTCAATCTTTATTTAGCATGATACGAAACACGGCCGACAAAAGTCCGGAAGGCATTTTATCCGCCTACCATGACAATGCTTCGGTGGCCGTAGGTTCCAAAGCGCAGGTTTTTCTTCGCAACGCGCAAACGGGCGAATACAGTTATATCGAAGAAGACGTGCATTTATTGATGAAAGTCGAAACACACAACCATCCGACTGCCATTTCTCCTTTTCCGGGTGCGGCAACCGGTTCGGGTGGTGAAATTCGGGATGAAGGCGCAACCGGAAGAGGTTCTGCGACAAAAGCGGGTTTGACCGGATTTTCCGTGTCGCACTTGAAAATACCCGGATTTATTCAACCCTGGGAACAAGATAACGGCAAACCGGAACGCATTGCTTCTGCTTTAGACATTATGCTCGAAGGCCCTTTAGGCGGTGCCGCTTTTAATAATGAATTTGGCCGGCCTAATATCGCCGGTTATTTTCGCAGCTTTGAGCAACTGGCACCGGGAAGCAACGACCATGAATTTAAGGGTTATCACAAACCCATCATGATTGCGGGCGGCATGGGCAACATTCGCCCGATGCTGGTCGATAAACACCCCATCCCCGTCGGTTCCTTAATCATTATCTTGGGCGGCCCGGCCATGCTGATTGGCTTGGGGGGTGGTGCCGCGTCTTCACAAGCTTCCGGTGCCGGTTGTGAGAATCTTGATTTTGCATCGGTACAACGCGAAAATCCTGAAATGGAACGTCGTTGTCAAGAAGTGATTAACCATTGCAATTCAATGGGTAACGATACGCCAATTATTTCCATCCATGATATTGGTGCAGGCGGCTTATCCAATGCGGTCCCTGAAATTATCCATGATTGCTCGCGCGGTGGACAATTTGAATTACGCAATGTACACAATGCCGACAAAGGCATGTCACCCATGCAAATTTGGTGCAATGAAGCGCAAGAACGTTATGTAGTTGCCATTAAACCTGAATCATTGCCTATGTTTAGTGCTTTTTGTGAGCGCGAGCATTGCCTGCATGCCGTTATAGGCATCGCCACAGAACAAGAGCATCTCTTGCTCAATGACGCCTTGCTGGGCGATAAACCGGTTGATATTCCCATGTCAATATTGTTTGGCAAACCACCCAAACTGCACAGAAATGCCCGACATATAAAGCCTAATACAAAGGCGCTGGATTTTAGTGGCGTGACTCTACAAGAAGCCGTTAAACGGGTATTGTCTTTTCCTGCGGTTGCTGACAAAAGTTTTCTTATACATATCGGTGACCGATCGGTAACCGGATTGGTTGCGCGTGATCAAATGGTCGGCCCGTGGCAAATACCAGTGGCTGATGTAGCCGTCACTGCCTCAGGTTTTTATGCGTTGACAGGTGAAGCCATGGCAATGGGTGAACGCTCACCGATTGCGGTGATTAATTCGCCTGCATCAGGTCGTATGGCGATAGGTGAGGCCATAACTAATCTGGCGGCAGCCCGCATAGAGTCACTCAATAAAATTAAAATTTCTGCTAACTGGATGGCGGCAGCGGGTTATCAAGGTGAAGATGCTGAATTGTTTGACACCGTTAAAACAGTCGGCATGGAATTATGTCCCGAACTGGGCATTGCCATACCGGTAGGAAAAGATTCGTTATCGATGAAAACCGTATGGAAAGATAACACCGATGAAAAAGTAATGACCTCGCCGTTGTCGTTGGTGGTTACCGCGTTTGCCCCCGTTATCGATGTCAGCAAAACCCTGACACCCCAATTGCAAGACATTGAAGGCAGCGTATTAATCCTAATTGATTTGGGCGCGGGCAAAAATCGTTTGGGCGGTTCAGTGTTGGCACAAGTTTATAATCAACTGGGCAATGACTGTCCCGATTTAGACGCTTCAACCTTATTAAAAGGTTTGTTTAATTCAGTTCAAACACTCAATAACAAAGGCATATTACTTAGCTATCATGACCGTTCTGACGGCGGCTTATTAACTACTGTATCAGAAATGATGTTTGCCAGTCGGTTAGGTGTTTCCTTGTCATTGGATGACTTGGGTGATAATGTTTTATCCGCCTTGTTTAATGAAGAACTGGGCGCGGTATTACAGATTCGTGCCAGCGATTGTGATGAAGTGATTGATTTATTACAGCAATCGGGATTAGAAGACTGCACTTTCCACATAGGCAAGGTATCAAAAGAACCGCAATTAACCCTTTATTATAAAGGCGATGTTGTGTATTCAGCTCGTCGTGCTGAATTACAAACCATCTGGTCAGAAGTCAGTTACCGGATGCAGGCCTTGCGTGATAACCCCGCTTGCGCCAAACAACAGTTTGATCGTATCGCTGATGACAATGACCCCGGCTTAACGGCCTCGTTAACGTTTGCAGTTAATGAAGATGTCACCGCGCCCTTCTTGACAGCACCCAGACCCAAAGTGGCCATCTTGCGCGAGCAAGGCATCAACGGCCATGTAGAAATGGCGGCAGCGTTTGATCGTGCCGGTTTTATCAGTATTGACGTGCACATGACGGATATTATTCATGGACGAGTGAGTTTGCGTGATTTTACCGGACTGGTTGCCTGCGGTGGCTTTTCTTATGGCGACGTGCTGGGCGCGGGCGGTGGTTGGGCCAAATCCATTCTTTTTAATCCTCGCGCCAGAGACGAATTTGCGGCATTTTTTCAACGTCCTGATACTTTCGGTTTGGGAGTTTGTAATGGTTGCCAGATGATGTCAGGCTTAAAAGAAATCATTCCGGGTGCCGAGCATTGGCCGCGCTTTATGCGCAACACCTCGGAACAGTTTGAAGCCAGGGTCGCTATGGTGGAAGTGCAAAAATCACCGTCCATTTTATTGACAGGCATGGAAGGCTCCAGAATACCGGTTGCCATTGCCCACGGCGAAGGCCGGGCTGAATTTAGTGTCGATCCCCAGACGGCACTTGATGCACAAGCCGTTGCCTTGTGTTATGTTGATAACTACGGTGCGGTAACTACCGACTTTCCAGCCAACCCCAATGGCTCTCCGCTGGGCATTACTGGCTTAACGACAAACGATGGACGCTTTACCATTATGATGCCTCATCCTGAACGATGCTTTAGAACATTGCAAAACTCATGGTATTCTGATGATTGGAGTGAGTATGGCGCTTGGATGCGGATGTTTAGAAATGCCAAGGTTTGGACACAACGCTTAAAATGAAAATCATATAGGTAATTAGCTTTTAGCCCTGCCCTTTTCAAGTCAATGACAGGATAATAAATGATTTCAATTAGTTATAAACAATTTGTTAAGGTATTAATTGTGATGGGCATTGTCATTATAATTGCAATGCCTGACTTGATAGTTGGATTACTATTTGGTTTAGTCCATTTTTTCTTTGAATTAATATTTGAGGTTGCGGCAATATCTTTCGAGTGGCTTGAAACATTTTTGGATCATATCGTCGAACATTTATTTGAGACTGAGCTTCACGAAACACAAACCATCGTATTTTATATAATATCTTTCATCGCTTTATTTCCTGTTTATGCTCTATGGCGGGTTCTTCCAGGCTTCTATTTACGATTAAAAAATGGACTTTTGAGAGTCTGGCAAATAAACAAACACAAAGCGATTCTTTATTTACAAGAGCTAACTTTAAATGACAAAATTAAACTAGGTATAATTACCATAATTACTATTTACCTAGGATTATTTGTATTTATTTAAGCAAATATTAAAAGAAACAAAAACTAACTCTATGAGCCTAAAAAAAATACAACCCGATAAAGACAAACTAAACCAGATTGTTACCGATGCCAGACGAAATCAAGAATTGAGAGATCAATCTTATCGAGGTCAGGCACTTAAGCTTTATCCTTGGATCTGTGGTCGATGCACTCGAGAATTTACTCATAGTAATCTCACAGAATTGACTGTCCATCATAAAAATCATAATCATGATGAAAATCCTTCTGATGGTAGTAATTGGGAGTTATTATGTCTTTATTGTCACGATAACGAACATTCCAGATATGAAGGGACTCGCTTTGGTAATTCACAATCAAACCGAACAACTACTACCATTGCAACGCACAATCCATTTGCAGACTTAAAAAACTTATTGGTAAGTAAAAAATAACTATACTAAAGGCATCTGATTGTGGCTAATCAATTAGTGAATCAATGCCAAGATTAGCCAATGCATCAGCTCTATCATTACCCTCATTACCTGAATGCCCCTTAACCCATATCCACTCAATCTTATGTTTAATTATGGCCTCATCTAACTTACGCCATAAATCTTCATTTTTAACTGCCGTTCTGGCTGCAGTTTTCCAGCCTCTTTTCTTCCAATTAGGCATCCAATCGGTGATACCTTTTAATACATAACTAGAATCACTATAAAGTCGCACACAACAGGCAGTCGATAAGGATTCTAGTGTTTGAATGGCAGCCATCAACTCCATTCGATTGTTGGTAGTATATTTTTCAGCTCCATAAATTTCTTTAATTTTGCCTTGATAAATTAAAATACCTCCCCATCCACCGGGCCCTGGATTTCCTCGACAAGCACCATCTGTATAAATGATTACATCATTAATCATGTTTTTTTCTCTGCGTAACCGAATTTAGTGAATTAATTAGAGCCAGTTTAGCATTGGTATTTTTCACTGGTGTTAACGGTATAATATTGTATCTTCGCTTAATAGCCTTGATAGCATAAGCTGTAAAAAAAAATGAATGTCCATATTTAATTAACTTACCTTGCTTAGAGTTAATTGAATCTAAATTAAACTCAGATGACACGCTAACCTCGAAATTTAATAACTTCAACCAATCCAAAATTCTTGCTCGAGAAATAAAATGACCACCCCAAGAATCCGCCATTTTCTTATCCCATAAAAATTGATATCTAACCCACAAACTCCAAGGATTAAAATTTAATAACACCAATAGACCTTCAGGCTTCAAGACACGCTCAATTTCTCGCATTGTCTGGAATCGATGAGTATCAAATTCCAATAAATGAGGCACTATAATCATATCCATACTGGCTGTTTGCAAAGGCAAATTATACGCTTTAGCCTGTATTTTTCTGGCCTTATCACACCCAAAACCTTTAGCATCAAGCACTGTATAGCTTTTATATAAAGTGCAATCTATAAATTCGCTTTCCCAACCCAACCCACCTATTTGAAGAATGTCTTGCTGGCAACTGACAGTAATTGATTTTTTTATATATTCTGCTTCAAGCTCTCTTAAAAGCTTTCCTCTTGGCGTCTGATACCATGTAAACAAGAAATTTCTTTTCATTAATCTAACTCACTAGAAGATCATGTTAATGATTTTCACTAAAAAAAATGGTATAATTCGCATAATTCAGTAACTATACACTTAGGCTTAAAGATGATACGTGTTAATTTTAACAGGTCGATTAATTTTATATTAATTTCTATATCTTTAGTTACAATTGGTTGCTCTGAAACCCCCAAACAACCATTAAATGTAAGTTATCAAGAGCCTGCAAGTTCGCTACTAAACAATAGCTATGCCTACCAACCAAACAGAAATATTCGAGCACACAAATTCAATAAAACAGCATCAAGTCACAAAAACACAGTTTGGGAAAGATTACTGTCTTTATATTCATTACCCGACATTAAAAACCCACGAATAGACCGTGAACTATACTGGTACTTAGATCATCCAGCATCTCTTGCGATTATTCAACAACGAGCAGAGCCTTATCTAAACCATATACTTGATGAAATAGAAGCAAAAAACATACCTGGCGAATTAGCTTTACTTCCGGTTGTTGAAAGCGCCTTTGTTCCTGATGCTTACTCTAAAGCGGATGCTTCTGGACTTTGGCAATTTGTTCCTGCTACAGGTAAAGAATACGGCCTCCAACAAAATGACTGGTATGATGGCCGTCGAGATGTTTATGCTTCTACAATTGCTGCAACAACTTATCTTAAAGAACTAAGCGAAAATTTTGATGGTGACTGGTTGCTTGCGCTTGCTTCTTATAATTGTGGAAAAGGCCGAGTTAAAAAATCGATTGAAAAAAATCAATACCGCAATCTGCCAACAGATTATTGGTCACTTGAACTTCCTGAAGAAACAGAGGACTATGTACCGAGATTACTAGCGATTGCAAAGTTATTTGCCCATGCAGATGAGTACAACATTCATTTGCAACATATTCCTAACAGGCCTTACTTTGAAGTAATTGATATTAAATCACCTTTGGACCTTCATAAAGCCGCCAAACTAGCTAATACACCACTCTATGCATTTTTGAAATTAAACCCTGGCTTTAACCGCTCTAGTACTGCACCACAGGGCCCTCATAGACTTTTAGTTCCAGTTGCTAACGCACAAGCATTTAAAAATAACTTGGCATTACTACCCTATTCTGAAAGAGTCGAATTAAAAAATTATGATGCGACTCCCACTTTAGATCGACATTACCCAGATAAAAATGAAGTAAAATCTGGCCAAACATTTGAAAAAAAAATAACTACACTTTATAAAGTTAAATCAGGTGAAAACCTAGCCTCAGTTGCAATCAAAAATCACACAACCATTAAATCATTGCGACTTGCCAATAATTTAACCACAAACAAATTACACTCAGGGATGAGCCTAAATATACCTTCAGAAAACAAGCCAGCAAGCATTACATTGATTTCATCTACATCCAAAAACAAGTTTTTAAACACCCAAGTTTATGCTGTTAAAAAAGGCGATACCTTTTACAACATATCTCAACGCTTTTCTGTTGCGCCTAAAGATATTGCGAACTGGAATAATATTAACTTAAAATCAGCATTGATCCCTGGAAAAAAACTAACCATCAAAAGCATCAACCCACAACTCGCCAGCTCATCATCCATTCGCTTGATAAGCTACACTATTGGAAAGGGCGATTCACTTCAGCATATTTCTAAAAAATTCAATGTATCTGTTGCTGACATACGAAAATCTAACGCTGCAGTCCTTGTGAAAGGTCTTCGTCCAGGTCAAAAATTAAAGTTATTCGTTGATAATAATCAATCTTCAAGCTAACTTTTTATAAAAAATCAAGCAAGTTAAAACCAACACCAATTATAAGCCTGGATATTTTATATAACCCTTTGACGCAAAACCAATCCAAAACCTCAAAATAACGGGCTAAACATAATCTTTTGATGCATAGTAACCTATTGATAAAATAGTCATTTTATATTTATAAATAAATATAAAAAAATAAAACTAAGTAAAATTTTACAAGAACCTAAGTTTTATAATCTCTTCAATTACCATATTAACAATCACAATTAAACTTTTATATAAAGGAAACTATTTGTCGCAGAATTTTTTATGTTGTTATAATTTTATGCGAGTCAGTATTGACTCAACACCAAATATAAAATAATAATAACGGAGATCAGGATGAGTACAACACCAGAAACAATAGACAAAAACCTATCCTTATACGAAAGAATCGGTGGTGCTGCAGCTGTAGATGCAGCAGTTGATGTCTTTTATCATAAAGTATTGTCAGATTATCGTATAAATCGTTTTTTTGATAACATTGACATGAACAAACAAGCTATTAAGCAAAAAGCTTTTTTTACAGTGGCATTTGGAGGTCCAAATAACTATACAGGATCAGATATGCGTCATGCACATGCCAAACTAGTTAAAATAGGTCTAAGCAACGACCACTTTAATGTCGTGATAGAACATTTAGGAGCAACCTTGAGGGAACTTAATGTAACTCAAGAACTAATTGAAGAAGTTACTTCACTTGCTGAAAGCACACGTAAAGATGTACTAGGTAAATAAGTTTTTACAAAAGTTGGGTTGGCTAAAAAAAGCTGCCCAACTTGTCAAACCATTGCCCGATTACAATAACTCAGACTCAAAAAAAACTTTATTCTGACCATCGCACACGGCTTAAGTTTATTCCTGAATCATCAAATAACATAAATCTTAACTGAAACCTCATATTTATAGTTAAGTATGCAGAATTAAATAAGACAAAAATAACTACTAATGAATTGGAAGCAATTAAGTAAAAAACTTAATCGCTATAAGGATATTTACTCTGACTATATTTTTATCTCAGTAACACAATAAATTTAACAGTAATGACCCTTAAAACCAAACTCTCAAACCTAAATAATTTAGTTTTCGACAATTGCTTTACTCGCGAATTACCAGCCGATAAAGAAATTATCAATAATAGACGACAAGTACTAAACGCTTGTTACTCTAGGGTATTACCTACACCTGTCGTAAAACCGTAAAGAGTGGCTTACTCCAAAGAGGTTGCTGAGTTATTAAATTTAGATATCGATGCTTGTGAATCGAATTCATTTACTGAACTATTTGCAGGAAACAAGTTATTAGCCAACATGGATCCTTATGCGATGTGTTATGGTGGCCATCAATTTGGCAATTGGGCAGGGCAACTCGGCGATGGTCGTGCGATTAATCTTGGAGAAATACTTAATCATAAAAATCAACGATGGGCCTTACAATTAAAAGGAGCCGGCCCAACACCCTACTCCAGAACAGCAGATGGCTTAGCTGTTTTAAGATCCTCTGTACGTGAGTTTTTATGTAGCGAGGCCATGCATCATTTAGACGTTCCAACTACGCGCGCCTTAAGTTTAATAATGACCGGTGAAAATGTTATCAGGGATATGTTTTACAACGGTAATCCCAAAGCCGAACCCGGTGCCGTTGTCTGTCGGGTAGCACCTTCATTTATACGTTTTGGTAACTTTCAGATTTTAACTGCACGCCGTGATGTTGATTTATTAAAAAAAATGGTCGACTATACGATACGTACAGATTTCCCGCATTTAGGTGAACCTTCACCAACCATTTATATTGACTGGTTTACCGAAGTCTGCAAAAAGACTGCAGAAATGATTGTCCATTGGCAACGTGTTGGCTTTGTTCATGGCGTGATGAATACTGACAACATGTCTATATTGGGACTTACCATAGATTATGGCCCCTATGGTTGGCTTGAAAACTTTGACCAAAACTGGACACCTAACACTAGTGAATCTCAAGAGCAGCGCTATCGATTTGGCAATCAACCTAAAATTGCTTTTTGGAATCTAGGACAACTCGCTAACTCAATCTATCCACTTATTGAGCAAACTGAACCCTTTCATAAAGCCTTGAGCGTCTGTAACGTCTTTCAATATTTAATCCCCAGTTACTACTTTAGTCCCCAAGTAATTCAGGGAATTTGGCTATAAATTCTCTTCCTAAGCGCGAGACAAATTCGGTATTTAAAAGGCTGACACTCCTCTGTTATCGTGGGAAGCTTCGAAACAAATCACGCAGAAAGAGGCCAGCCTATGAACCGAATTGTCGCATCAATTACCTCTCTTCAACAACATCTTGATTCATTAGCCAATAATCCGATTATCTATCGACCTAGA
>JAPLRP010000013.1 GCA_026399095.1 Methylococcales bacterium
GCCCACATCAGCCACCGCCTTTGATAACTTGCGGTTTTTCAGCATACCGGAAACATTTAAATCTTCAACACAGATGACATCATTTTCACTCACGAGTTTCGTCGTGAGTTTATGCAAGAAATCTTTCCGAGAGTTGGTTATTGTCTCGTGAAGCCTCGCCACTACAAGCCGTTGCTTATGCCATCCGTTACTACCTTTCTTTTTTCTACTTAAAATCCGTTGTGCTTTCTTTAATCGGCGTTGGTAATAATAGGTATACTTCGGTGCGCCTGAGTGAAAACCATCACTGCTAACAACCACATCTTTTATACCGACATCAATACCGACAATCTTTCCAGTTATTGGCATTAAACCTTGCTCTACCTCGCACATGAACCCAACAAAATACTTGCCACTGGCTGACTTACTGACCGTTACCATCTTGGGTATGCCACCGGGAACTTGCGACCATTTAACTTTTAATTCGCCCAACTTGGGTAGCTTCAACAGTTCACCGGCACGGTAATTATTTAGCACAGTCAGCTGATCCATTTGATACCGAACGCTTTGCGCATGGCTTTTCTTCTTGAGCTTCGGGAACTTTGCCCGGCCCTTGAAAAAGTTATCAAAGGCTTTGTCCTGGTCAATAAGTTTTTGCTGTAATACTCCGGCGGTAGCATCCTTCAACCATGCGTGGCTTTCAAGCTTCTTTAACCCTGTTATCTGGCTTGATATGTCGTAGGCGCTTGATAGACTTACGCCCCATTGCTGGAAAGCATATTCCCGTCTAAGTAAGCCTTGGTTCCATACAAATCTAGCGCAACCAAATTCTTTGGCAAGTTGTTCAACTTGCTGTACTTCCGGATAAAATCTAAATTTGTAGCCTTTGATGATTTTCATGTAAACTATTTTACATCGAACAGCCTTATTGTAACTATATTCACCCTGCAAGATTATAAAATGCTTCGCGTTAAAACCGAAACCTATAAACAACTGAAACAAATCGCACTTGATTTTGATATTCCATTGACAAAATTAATCGATAAACTCTTGGAAGAACATCAAAAGCAGAAAGCGGATAGCTAATTAAATCGGCCCTCGCGCTCAGTGCTAAGAAAATCGTACGTACTTCACTGGGGGGGTCGCGTTCATCCCTGAATGCTTCAACGTTAATTTGCCAATTACAGGTATCGGGAAGCTTAAATTTATAGCTGTAGGTCGCTGTTTTCAAGATTCCAATTCATTCAAACTGTCTAAAATCAAATTAATAACAGTTGCAGAAATGCGAAAATCAGAGTTATGTAATCGCTCAAAAGCCGCTCTTGCTGAAGGAATCAAGTCCTGCTTTTTAGCCAGGCCAATAATAGCGGCAGTGCCGGTAACCTTTAAACCTTTCTCTTTGGCTACAGCTCGACCAGCGCGTTCATCCATAATCAACAACACTGCGTTAGTATGACTCAATGCTATATTAATACAATTCGTTTCACCGGCATCAAGATCGATATCTAATAACGGCTTTATAGGTTCAGACCAAATCGTTAGCCAACCCGCATCAATAGCCAGTTTAATGGCCTCTTCACCTGGCGCAGACTTGCCGGGTAATACTTCATAGCATACTGATTCAGGCAAAAAAACAGAGCCAAAAATAGCAGGTAACCACTGTAAACCGTCCACTATCGCCAAGCCAATCAATGGGCTGGAATCAATAACAACAATACGTGTCATAAAGCCTTATGCTTCCTTTAGCCACTGATCCAAAGTATCGATATCTTGCCTTACATCTTCTTCAGTTTGGTTGATAACAGCCAAGCCTAAGCGTGATAAATGTGAGATAAACACAGCTAAAGGTAAATCAGCGAGTTTTGCTGCATGGGCTAAGGATAAGTCGCCATCTTTAAATAAAGCAGTTGCCAAAGCTTTACGTACGCCCGGTAAATCGATTATTTTTGATGATTTAAGACCAATCATTAAAGCATCCGGTTGATTTCTATTCATCACTAAAACCAAATCATCGTGGGCCATCCGTAACGCCTCGCTGGGGTTGTTTTTTAAACCGCTGACATTGACTGTTTTCATGGTCTTTCCTTAGTAGGAATATTAAATGGGATATTAATGAGGGACGTTAGCACAAAAATCAATGGAGAATATATGCATTAGCTTATACTTGCCTGTTTTTTTCAGCGGCTAACTATGCGGCAACGGTGACAAGCGGCACCCCAACTCTGGCTGGGTTAGTGGCTATCGACGCGAATACTACGGGTGTAGTGACGGCAGTGATTACTGATACTGCGGCCAACTTAAACACCTTGACCGGTACCAATAACGCGATCACGATGACTGTTTGTGCCGGTTCTATAGCAGCGACGGTGCTAAGTTCACTGGATAGCAAAACGTCGGTTGCGGTTGATGCGCGTTTGGTATCTACCATTACCGGTACGGCAGCAGGTATTACCCAAGCAGCTAACTATGCGGCCACGGTATCTGGTGCTCTGGTCACTGCTGATCTGGCTAATTTAATTGCTATTGACAATGATACCAGCGGTGTAGTGACTGCAACGATTACTGATACTGCCGCTAACTTGAACACGTTGACCGGCAATAAAAACGCGATCACGATGCATGTTTCTGATAGATCAGTGGCAGCATCCGTGTTGAGTTCGTTGGATAGCAAAACTTCAGTAGCGGTTGATGCCGGTTTGGTAACTACCATTACCGGTAAAGCAGCAGAGATAGCGGCTGTTAATGGCGCGGCGGGAATTACCCAGGCGGCTGGCTATAACGCGACTGTCAGTGGATCAGTTAATAACTCGCAGTTGGTTTCGATCGATGCCGACACCACAGGTATTGTTACTGCAACCATAACTGCTGCCACAGCTTACCTGGGCACTTTGAGCGGCACTAACAACGTCATCATCATCATCATCATCATCATCATCATCATTAACGGAACAGCTGCTAATAATTTATTAACAGGTAGTAACGGTAATGACACTTTGATTGGCGGCACCGGAACTGACAAGCTTACCGATGGTGCAGGCAATGATCTTTTCAAGTCTGCTGCTTATACTGATCTTGGTATCAACGCGACACGTGATTTGATTACTGATTTTGTTGTTGGTAAGGATAAGATTGATTTATCATCATTGGATGCAATCAGCAAAATTGCTGGTAATCAAGCGTTTCAGTTTGTTAATGACAGTTTTACACGCGCGGGTCAAGTTAGTTACAATCAGTCTAATGGTATTGTATCGATTAATACCGATGCCGATAAAGCTGCAGAATACCAAATAGAGTTAACGGGTACTCATTCTGTTCTTCATGCAATGTACTACCTCACATGTATGCTATCTTATTGATTGTAGCGAGATAGAAGAAGTTTAAAGCGGTGAATCTGGGACTTTTAATGCGATGGTCGCGCGTTCGAATCGCGCACGACCCACTACAAAGATAGAATAAAAAACAAGGACTTAACATTTTTTGCCAGTCCTTTTTTTATGCCTAAAATTTCCCATGTCACACTGAGAAATAAAACACTACGGCAATTGACAACATCACATCATATTTAATATGGGGGGTTGATTAGAGCAGCTTAAGAATAAGTTTGATCAAGATCGAATTTAAAATAGCTTTATTTTAGACGGGGCGATATGGATTTATTTCAAGAGTCATGTCAGTACCCAGTCCTTATTACTAAAAACTCAACCTGTTACATCTAAACCAAGTCATCTTAAGTGCTTTTCATGAATATGATTAATCAACTTTTCTGTGATTTTTTTGAGGCGATTAGAATATAAATACGTCAACTGGTGCTTGCGGTATTTAGTTGTCATATAATGAACAGCTTAGTTTTTATGATTACATTTGGAGTTAAAATGAAAAAAGTTACGTTAATTGTATCAGGCCTTTTATTCTTGTTTACTGCCGTTGCTAATGCGCATGGTCCTGTGCGTCAAAAAACCGAGGAGCAAATCACTATCAATGCGCCTGCTGGAAAAGTCTGGGCAATTATTAAAGATTTTGGGGATATGTCTTGGCTTCCTGCTGTTGGTAACACAACGTCTGAAGGCGGTAACAAAAAAGGTGCAACGCGTGTTTTGACCTTAAAAGACGGTGGTTCAATCACTGAAGAACTAAAAAAGTATGATGAGGAAAAAATGTCTTACGCATACAAAATCACAGACATGAGTACAGCACAAACAATTACTCATGCGGGTGTTGAAGAAAAAGTACCTGCTTTACCGGTAGACAACTACTCAGCCAGTATAGAAGTAGAAGCTAAAGGGGATACGTCCGTGGTTTCATGGACCGCTGGTTACTACCGTGCCTATACAAACAATAATCCACCAGTAGAAATGAACGAAGAAACCGCTAACGCAGCAGTAGGATCTGTAATAAAAACCGGTTTGATCGGTCTGAAAACCTTAGCAGAAAAGTAAGGATGAGTCGGTGTTTTTTGTAAAATACCCTGTTGTAGCGATAGTAATCGCTACAACAGTTTTTGCTCAGCCATTGTCAGCAGCGCCTTTTGCTTATATCAGTAATCAATTGGGTGATAGTGTTTCTGTTATTGATACTGTGCAGGGTAAAGTCGTTGATACGATCAGTGTGCCCGGAAAGCCGGCTGGTGTGGCGGTTGCACCTGCAGGTGATAAGGTTTATATCAGTACGCCTGAAGCCAAGGGTTTTGCTGTTTTAGATATAAAAAGTCATGCAGTGATTGCCAAGGTTCCTGTTAGTGATGGTGCCTTGGGTATCGCTGTAGGAATGGATGGAAAGCGAATTTATGTTGCGGATTGGTACAACAATAATATTGATGTGGTTGATGCCGACAGCTTAAAAGTTATTAAAACCATTCCCGTTGGCGAATCACCCTCCGGCTTGGTAGTTAGTCCCGATAATCATTGGCTGTATGTCGCCAACCGATTGAGTAATTCTGTTTCTAAAATTGATCTTAACAGTCTGACGGTTACAAAAACAACTTTGGTTGGCTCTCATCCTTTTGGACTGACTATCGATGGCAGAGGCGAGCGAATTTATGTCGCTAATGTGCAAAGTGATAATGTAACGGTTTTAGAAACCAGGCGTATGCTTTCTATCGCCACTGTAAAAGTTAATACGCTGCCGTATGCGACCGCTTTGGCGCTTAATGAGTCACGTTTATTTGTTACCAATCAGGATGATGGCTCTGTTTCTGTCATTGACACCGAAACTTTAAAAGAAATCGCGTTGATAGAAGTAGGTAATAAACCCGAAGGTATTAATACGCATCCTGATGATCGGCATGTTTACGTTGCTAATTGGTTTGATAATACGGTGTCGGTTATCGACGCTAAAACGTTTAAAGTGCTTAATACTATTAAAACAGGCAAAGGTAGTCGTGCCTTTGGGTTGTTTTTTGGTAAGTAATTGTTCTATATTTGTGTTGCAAGTTGTTATGATAGACTGCTAATTAAAAATTAATTTATTGAGAATAAAATGGCTGAAACTGTAGATGAATTGACTGTAACCTATGAAGATGGAGGCGTCGAGACCGTTAAAGAACTTGATAAAAAAGTGCTAACTAAAGGCGCTTGGGCTACGGTTATGTACCGTTATCAAGACTGGAATCGTGCCAAAGAAGAATACGGTCCGGATAAATATACTATTCGTCGTTACCAGAAGCGTAATGGTGAATACCAGCAAAAATCAAAATTTAATATTTCCAGTAAAGATCAGGCGAAAAGTATCATTGCCGCGCTGGAAGATTGGGTGAGCTTGGATGATTAATCCCTTGGGTTATCTCGCACCAGCTTTAAGATGGTTGAATGCTTAAAGCAGGATATTACCATTACGCTGCAAAAAAATATTATTGATACCAATAATAAAGTGGTTTTGCGCTAGACTAGACTATGATAGTTAGAACACCCCCTGACAAGGGTGATAAAAACAGGTTATTATTTTTTTAATGAAGAGTGCGGCGCAATTTCTTGGATTCATTTAACCTAAAGAACCAAGATGTAGGTGTGTAATTTAGAATCACGCTGTATTTGATGCATTTATCTCATTACAACGAGGAGAAGCATTTTATGCAAGATCAAAGCGGGTTTTTTATTCAATTTGTAAGATTGGCCGGTCCTTTTTGGAATTCTGAAAATAAGGTTACTATCCGTAATCAGACCTTTGCCCTGGTTGTTCTCACTATTATGCAGATGGCTCTTGCAGTCATCATCACCGAATGGAGCGCTGCTTTGTTCAATTCACTTGAACAGCACTCCATGTCTGGGTTATTTGTCCAAATTGGCTATCTTGTTTTGATTTTTGTAGCCAGCATGGGAGTCACAGCCTTACACATAAAAGTTAAACGGCATTTGCAAATTGGCTGGCGTTCTTGGTTAACAGAGCGTGTGATTGGTCAATGGATGAACAAAGGTCGTCACTATCAAGTTACTCACATACAAACAGTAGAGCATGACAACCCGGATGGGCGGATAGCTGAAGACATCCGAATCTCAACCGATGAAGCTATTTCCCTCTGCCATTCGTTATTCTATAGCTTGTTGTTACTCATCAGTTTTACCGAAATACTTTGGGAGCTTTCCGGCGATTTTAATCTCAACTTGGGGATTTTTACAGTACCTGTTTCCGGTTATTTGGTTTGGGTAGCGATTATTTATTCAGCTATTGCTTCTGTTTTGGGTTGGTGGGCAGGACGTCCTTTAACATTGACTACAAATGCCATGCAAACCGCTGAGGCCAATTTTCGTTTTGGCTTGGTGAAAGCGCGAGAAAATTCTCAGGCAATTGCCTTGATTTATGGTGAATCCAATGAGAAAAAACGGTTTCTCGATCTTTTTCAAAACATTGTCGCTGTTTATGATCGTCAAACACATGCGTGGTCAAATATTCTCCTTTTCAACTCAGGCTATGGCGTATTGTCAATGGCGTTTCCCATACTGATAGCTGCACCACGGTATATTCTTGGCAATATAACTCTTGGTGCCCTTATGCAATCAGCGCAGGCATTTCAGCAAATGTCAGCAGCTTTGTCTTGGCCAGTCAATAATATGGCCGGAATTGCTCAATGGCGAGCGTCCGTTGAACGAGTTTTGGGACTGGTTAAGGCGTTGAATGATCTGGAGCTGGAGATTGCGCGACCTGATCCACAAAGAATTTTGCTCGAAAAACAAGAGCAGTCAGTGTTGAGTTTTCATGATTTGTGTATCTCAAGACTCGATGGTCAAATTATTATATGCGGTTTGAATGCCGAAATCAGGCTGGGTGAACGGGTTTTAATTTCTGGAGATGCGTTTACAGGCGCCAGACTTTTTAAAGCCATTGCCGGACTTTGGCCGTGGGGACGTGGACGCATTGAATTACCGGATGGTGACACTATGTTTTTTATGCCGCCACGTCCTTATTTGCCTGATGTGACGCTACGCGCTGCCATTTGCTATCCTTCTGACCCCGATTTATTTAGTTCTGTTTCGATTGATGCGTTACTCAAGCTGGCTGGTATTGAGGAGTTAGCAGGTCAACTTGAGCAAACTGACGAATGGGAAAAAGTATTGACCCGTGACCAGCAACAACGATTAGGATTAGTGCGTTTACTACTATACCGGCCTAAATGGATTCTTTTGCAAGAGGCTTTTGACTCGCTTGATCCTGAAGGAGAAGCGTTGATGTTCCGTTTAATCTGTCAAGAGTTACCTGAAGCAGCTCTATTAACCATTACCAATCAGCCTTCTGCCCTAGCGTTTCATAACCGAAAGATTATCTTGTGAATTTTTACTGTTTATAGAAAGAGTAACAAGGAATGAATCATGCATTTGATAATAAAACTGTCAAGAAACTGCGAGGCGTTAATCTGGGCGGATGGCTAGTGCTTGAAAAATGGATGACACCGAGTATTTTTGAGGGTCTTCAAGCAACAGATGAGACATCCTACTGCGTTGAGCTTGGCGTTAAAGCTGAGCAAATCCTAAAAAACCATTGGAACACGTTTATTACTGCCGAAGATTTTTCTTGGCTTGCCAAAAAAGGTATAAATGCCGTTAGAATTCCAGTCGGTCATTGGATATTTGGTCCATATTATCCTTACCATCCGGCTTATGGATCGTCTTTGCATCCTTTTATTGAGGGGGGCTTAGAGATACTTGATCGGGCTTTTGACTGGGCAGAGCAATACGGTTTAAGGGTTGTGCTTGATTTGCATGCAGCTCCCGGCTGCCAGAACGGCTTTGATAATGGCGGAATTCTGAATGTATGCGAGTGGCATACAAAAGATGAATATATTAATTATTCCTTGCTCGTGCTGGAGCGCTTGGCTGAGCGCTATCACAACAGAGCGGCCTTACAGGCTATTGAAGTATTAAACGAGCCACGTTGGGATATCGATACTGAAATTTTGAAAAAATATACTACAGAGGCTTATCACCGAATCAGAAAATACTGTCATTCAAACGAAGTGGCGGTTGTTTATCACGATGGCTTTCGGTCATTTCATGAATACAGCGGTTTTTTAACAGAGCCAAAATTTAGCAATGTGGTGTTGGATATGCATCGATATCAGTGTTTTGTTCAGGCTGATATTGATTTGGATATATATGGCCATTTATGTCGTAGCCTAGTCGATTGGAAGCAAGAAGCAGATGACGCTCTTCAAGAAGGTCACCAAGTCTATTTAGGTGAATGGAGTTTGGGGCTGCATTTAAAATTTGTTTCGCTTTGGGCTGAAGGACCTTTTAAGGATACATTGCAAGCGATGGATAGCTTTCAAAAGTCATTGGCTTACCGAGCTTATGCCTCGGCGCAACTAATGACCTTTGAGACGTATTCTGGTTGGTTCTTTTGGAGTTATAAAACTGAAACAACTCCCGAGTGGAGTTTTAGAGAATGCGTCAACCGAGGCTGGTTACCTGATAACTTTGCTAATGAAGCACTCGATCAGGATAGCAAATGAATGTTTAGTAATCCAATCGGGATGAGGAAGTCATCTTGTTCGAAGTGTTTTAACTGGCTATGAAAAATCCAACACTAGTCCTACTAGGGTCATTGCCCCCCCTGTTTTATGGTGACAGCTATCTGATGTGTAGCTGTCATTCGTCTTATAAAAAATGATCAAACCCAACCACAAAAACTTCCATCAGTTTTTTACCTGAATAATTACTGGTTAGCGTTTGCCTTTCTTTATTCCGCTGCGTAACTTTTTTACTAATTTGTAACCACTATAAAGAGATCTTTCAAAGGCTGTTGCTGTGTTGTTTTAATAAATCCAAGCAATGCAATTTGATCGTCTCGCAGATAGTATCTAAAGGTAAATGACTTAAGCTTTTACTATTAAATGGCTTTTGCAACTCAATGCCAATACGGTCCAATGATAACAGCGGGTAAGCGACCAGAAAAAAAATAGCGACAGTATAAAAACCCGCTTTTTCTAACAAAGAAAAGGGTAGCAGTAATAAAAACATAAAGACAAATCTGCGGATTTTTACAGCATAAACGAACGGCATTGGTGTTTTTAAAATACGCTCGCAGCCACCTAAATGATCAATTAATAAGCTTCGTTGACTTTCTAGCATACTAAACTCAAAGCCGTCTAATTCAAATCCGTTGCTATTGGGGTAACCCGTGCGTGCTTTTTGCAATAATGTGGCTATCTTATTGATAACAAATAATGGCATGTGGATAGCTGATTTTAGCTCGACAAGCTCTTGCTCCGTCAGCACACCAACTAAGGGGGTCAAGTTATTACCATTTCGTAATGATTCTTTGGTGGCAAATGCAAAAGCAATGGCCCATTTCACTAAGGCCTCTCGCCAAGCACTATCATGCGGTCCATAGTTCAATCCGCCAATAAGCAGGTTACGGATTTGGTTGGTAATACCACCCCATAATTTGCGAGCCTCCCACCAACGTTCGTAACCGGCATTGGTTCTAAACACCAACACCATGCCCAAGACTACGCCCGTGTATTCAAAGGGTGTGACATCAAGAGAGGGTAAAGGCCACCAGTAATGATCCAATACAACTAGTAATACAGGATAACAGCATAACAATAACAGCATCGGCATAATGCGTGGTGTGACAGAACCTCGCCACATTAGGGAGCTGAGTAAAAAATTGGGATGCTCGTCTTTATTGGTCATTAAGTGAGTAGAGTCTTTCATAATTTTTTCCTAAATTAAACATTAAAACTGCCTAAGCCCAAGTGTGTCTGGGCCATTTGAGTAATCTGCTTGGGTTTTAAATAAACACAACTGTTTGCATACCGTTCTAAAGCAATTGGCCCAACCATAGCGCTAAATAGCGTAAAGCCTAACTAAAACAATATAATTCCGGTGTGTTATGAGAATAGATTGCCCCGCTAAATTCGTCATCCAGATCGAAAAAAGTCGCATTGATTGATTTTTTAGTTTCTGATCATTTTAGTTTAATCATTGTTTTTCTCGGTACAGGGCTTAAAAATAGCCTTCCCTTTTCTTCTTTTCCATCGAACCAGCTTGGTCTTGATCAAGGAGGCGTCCTTGCCTTTCACTTTGTCGAGTGACCAACATTTCAGCGATAATATCTTGAACACAAGTCGCATTGCTTTCAATGGCACCGGTTTGGGGATAACAACCGAGTGTGCGAAAGCGAATCTGACGCACTTTTAAACTATCGAGTTCGTTTTGGTTTAAATACGGTAGCATCCGCTCGTCATCCAGCGCTAGTATTTGCCCACTACTTTCGTCAATCCAGCTAAGCCGTTGTGCTGAAAAATAAAGTGGCACCAGATCAATATGTTCCAGCATAATATATTGCCAAACATCCAATTCAGTCCAATTGGAGAGTGGGAAAACTCTGACCGATTCACCACGATCAATTTCAGTATTATAAAGTTGCCACAGTTCAGGACGTTGTTGTTTAGGGTTCCACTGATGGTTGCAATCCCTAACTGAAAATAGCCTTTCTTTAGCGCGTGATTTTTCTTCATCTCGGCGCGCTCCACCCAAGGCGGCATCAAAACCGTATTGACTCACTGCTTGTTTCAATGCCTCAGTCTTCATCACGTCATTATACTTGATTGACCCCGATTCGATAGGGTGTATGCCCGCTGCCAACGCGGACTCATTGCTATGGACTTTCAAATCAAGCCCTAAATTGGCAACTAGGTTGTCGCGAAAACGCGCCATTTCAGCAAATTCCCAAGTAGTATCAATATGCAATAAGGTAAAAGGAATATTACCGGGCCAAAAGGCTTTTCTAGCCAAGTGCAACATGACCGTTGAATCTTTACCAATGGAGTAAAACATGCAGGGCTTTTCAAAACAAGCCGCTACTTCCCGTATGATAAAGATGCTTTCAGCTTCCAACTGTTTTAAGTGCGTCAAATTCATGAGGACTGCCTTGTTATTAACCGGTATTCCGCATGCCTGCTGCAATCGCGTTAATACTGCGTAACAGCGGTTTTAACCACGGATTATCTTCGTTATTTCCAGTATCCACAGCTCGCACTTGACGCAACAAAAACACCTGTAAAATATTTAACGGTCCTAAATAGGCATCGCGACGCTGTAAAGAGGCTGCCAACACAGGATTTTCTTCCAGCAATTGCTTGGCATTGGCGATTGCCAATATCCACTCCACACAGTATTGATATTCACCGGCAATTAAGCCATAAACTCGTTTACCGGTTTCAGGATCAACACATAAACCGGCATATTCTTTAGCAATGGACATGTCAGATTTACTCAGAGCCATTTGGGCATTGCTCAGCAAGTTACGAAAAAATGGCCACTCACGGTACATGGTCTGTAAAGTATCCAAGCGTTCCGGCTTACCCGCACACCACGTCGCCAAACTAAAACCAATGCCGTACCATGCAGGAAAGGTTTGCCGCGATTGCGCCCAAGCAAATATCCAGCCTATCGCCCGAACCGAATTTTTAGAACGATCTTGTTTTTTTCGATGCGAAGGGCGCGAGCCAATATTAAGCTGGCCAATTTCACCGACTGGCGTTGCTTCGTAAAAGTAATCTAAAAATCCAGGCGTCCGTTCGGTGAGGTCACGGTAACTTTGTTCACCAATGTGTGCCAATTCATCCATGATGGTCAAATACTCAGGTACATCAGGGGTTACCGGTTGCGCCAAACTGAGGCTGGCCTTCATCAAGCCGGTAATACCCATGGTCAATTCGTAAACAGCGGTTTCCCGGTTGTTATAGCGGTAAAACAAGACTTCGCCTTGCTCGGTAAATTTGATTTGTCCGCGCACCGTGTCGGGCGGTTGCGCTAAAATCGCTTCATGGGTAGGGCCGCCGCCACGCCCGACCGTACCGCCACGGCCATGAAACAACAGGCATTTAATGTCGCGTGATTCCGCTAGGGCAATGATTTTGCGCTGTGCTTGCGACAATCCCCAGGCGGAAGCCAAGATACCGCCGTCTTTGCAGGAATCCGAATAGCCGAGCATAATTTCTTGGCGGTCACCGGATACTCGCAATAATTCACGATAGGTCGGGGTGTCAAACAGTCGCGTCAATACTGCTTCAATACGGTTCAAATCATCGATGGTTTCAAATAACGGACTGACGCCGATGTGGCAAAACCATCGTCCGCCCAATCGACCTACCAAACCGCTTTGTGCAGCCAATAGTATGACTTCCATAATATGGCTGGCAGCATGGGTCATGGAAATAACGTATTTGCCAAAACAACCGACACCAATTTCTCGGTGCATGCTCGCCATTACCTCTAAACTGGCCAGTGTTTCTCGGGTGGCTGCCGAGAGTCTTGCTCGGTCATAGAGCAAACCACCGGGAGTCGCGACCGCTTCGCTGAGTAACGCTAAGCGTTCATTTTCATCTAGGACGTTATAATCCAAACCAACAGCTGCTTTCAAGATATCGGCAACCGCTTCACTGTGCCTAGTGGATTCTTGCCGAACATCGAGTTGCATCAAATGAAAACCAAACGTTTCTGTGAGACGGATTAAATCGTGCAGCTCTAAATTTGCAATGTTGGCATCACCATGGCCGCGGAGTGCCGTGTCTATTAATCGTAAATCTGCTAGAAACTCGGTAACATCCGCATAGCCATAACTATCAGGCAACACTGTTTCGCCACGCAGATGTTGCTGTACGTGAATTAAGCTGCGCTCCATGCGGAATTTCATGATGGTTAGTTTATGTCGGTAAGGCTCTTGCAGATAAGGCTTTTCCAGTTCAACAATCAAGCTACCCAGTTTGCTACGATCTTCGGCCAAATTATTGATAAATTCATCCGACAGCTCACAAAAGCCATACGAATGTGAATACTCGCCATGCAAAATATCAAGTCGTCGGCTATATTCTTGCAACACGGCTTGTGCTTGTAAGCGTAAGGCCAATACAGTGGTTTCTGGGGTTACATTGGGATTGCCGTCACGATCACCACCTATCCAACTGCCAAATTGTAAAAAACTGGGTATGCGCAGTTTTGCTGCAACGTCATCGCCATACACATCGGTGAGTGAACGTTCAAAATTTCTATACACCTGAGTGGTGGCTTGAAACAAGGACAGTGGAAAATAAAACAAGCCTGCATCAATCTCATCGACGACCGTCATTTTTCTTCCCCGTACTTCGTCGGTTTTCCAGAGCATTTGGATTTGCGCATGCAGGCGCTCTAGGCCTTCTTTCCGGAGATAGCCTTTAAGACGTTTATCGGCCAAGGATTCGTGGGAGATAAACACATTACGTAATGCGTTTTTTACCGTGCGCCGTTTGGCTTCGGTGGGGTGGGCCGTCATCACCGGCAAATACAACAATTCATCTAGCAAGACCTGGAGTTTATCCGCCGTCACCCCTGAGTTTTTGAAAGTTAATAAGGTGTCATGGAAGGAATTGGCCCAATAATGCCCACCTTGCTCGGCTTGTTGCCGTCGTAAGCCCAAGTAATAAGATTCCTCCGCGATATTGAGTAAGCTGAAATAATGATTGAATACCCGCACCACACCACTAATAGCATCAAAATTGAGATTATCGATGCCCGTGCGTAACTGCTTCAGTTTACTGGCATTACCATCGCTCGCCCAACGGGTAAAATGGTTTTGAAGTTGTTCAGTGTAGGCAGTGATTTCAGATTGGGTTTGATCGTTCAAAACCCGCATCAACACTGAACCTAAAAATTGATTTGAGCGGCTTAATTCGTTGTCGTTATAAGAAGTTGACATGGCTAATATTTTTAATAAAGTGGGTTTATGAATTAAATTTCTAGTGCGATAAACTGCCGTTCGGGTAACGATAAGGTGGCACGTTGTTCGGTTAGTAACTTAAACTGGCAGATGTCAGGGTCATAACCAAACACTTCGCCGGTTTCAATTTTGTATACCCAACCGTGCAATTTAATGTTGCCCTGAGATAAGCCCGATGCAATGACAGGATGGGTGCGCAGGTTTTCCATTTGCATTAGCACGTTTTCTTGGGTAGCCACATTCAGTAATGCGGCATCCTTTAGATGAGCGTATTTATCGCGCACAATGCGACGGGTGGATTCGGCATGGCACAGCCATTGGGTTAAGGCCGGAAAGTCTGATTGCGCGGGTGGCGTCAACAAGCCTTTCATTGCACCACAGTGGCTATGGCCACAGACAATAATGTCCTTAACGCCTAAGCCCGCAACAGCAAACTCAATGGTTGCTGCCTCTCCGCCTTGTAATGCGCCATAAGGTGGTACTAAGTTACCGGCATTGCGTAATATAAACAGTTCGCCCGGTTCGGTTTGAGTCAGAAGATTAGGATTAATCCGTGAATCGGAACAGGTAATGAACAAGACTTCAGGCGATTGGCCTTCCGTCAAGCGCTCAAAAAGTTCGCGTTGTGAGCCGAAAACTTTGGTTTGATAATGCTGCAGACCCTGTATCAATTTTTGCATCGCACGTCCTCGTAAGTTGAATGAACGAGTCACAGTGTACACGCCACTAGTTACATTGAAAAATAGAATGTTTGGATTAAATATATCGTAAATTACGATATAATAAGGCCTATGCAACGTATCAATTATCAACATTTATTCTATTTCTGGCATGTCGTCACCGAAGGTAGCATTACTGCTGCCTGTGAAAAACTGCACCTTGCCCAGCCCACTATCAGCGGGCAGTTGGCGGTATTTGAGCAAGCGATTGGGGAAAAATTATTTTATAAGCAAGGTCGCAAGCTGCGATTGACCGATACTGGGCGTATTGTTTTTCACTATGCCGAGGAGATTTTTGCGTTAGGTCGAGACTTAGGTAATACCTTAAAAGGCTTGCCGACCGGTAGGGCATTACGCTTAAGCATTGGTATTACGGATGCATTGCCAAAATTAGTGGTCTATCGGTTAATGCAGCCTGTTTTTCAATTGCCTGAACCGGTACAAATCTATTGTTATGAAGATAAAGTAGAGCGGTTGTTGAGCGATATTACCCTGCAACGTATTGATTTAGTTCTCTCAGATACCCCACTCACCTCAAGTAGCAATGTCAATATCTTCAATCATCTATTAGGTGAATCTGCGGTGACTGTGTTTGCTAGCGCAGAACTGGCGGCTATTTACCGGCCCAATTTTCCGCGTTCTTTGAGTGGTGCGCCATTTTTACTGCCGACCAATAATACAGCCTTGCGCCGCTCCTTAGATCAGTGGTTTGATAATGAAAATATCCGGCCAAACATTCAGGCTGAAATTGAAGACAGCGCGTTAATAAAAACATTTGGTAAGGGCGGAATGGGCTTGTTTGTCGCACCCACCATTGTTGAGGCTGAAATCAAACGTCAGTATATGGTTGAAGCGGTAGGAAAAATTGAGTCGGTCAAGGAACGTTTTTACGCAATTACTGTACGTAGGCGACTAAAACATCCGGCGGTGACCGCTATTTTGGATAACGCACGAGATAATCTCTTTTGATATCTATCTTAAGTTGCGTTTCAAAAGATGTTTAGCATTTTACTGCTGTGCTAATTTGGCTAAGATATCGCAGTTTAGCACGCTAACATAAGTTCAAACTGACTGGCCTTACTACCAGTAATTTCTTACCTCGGCTTGGTCAGTCGGTTAGCTTTAAGTTAAATGATGGTTTTCAATTTTATCGAAAGCCATGAACAATATAACCACCAAAGTCTGCAAATGGCTCGTTATGCACGAGTCTGTTGTAAATTAATTGATCTTGATCCATCTGCTTATGGAACTCATATTAGGCGAAGGACAAAAGCGACGTTAGTATATCGGCGAACAAAAAATTTACGTGCTGTTCAGTTATGGCTCAGTCATACCAAGCTTGAAAGTACGGTTAGATATTATGGTGAGCCACCTGTTATGCTCAAAAACTTCCCCAGATAGCTGATAGCTGGGACATTTAGTCGCAGGAACTCAACATAATAATCTGTCATGTATGGGGGCTCGGTTAAGAATGGGCAGGCGTGTCCCCAAGGTTACAGCGAGTTCAGTCATTCAAGTAATGTGTTGTTCTGCTTCCAGGAGGAGATTTGAGGAAGCGGTGAATTGATGGTGATTTTTTCTAAGGCCTTACGTTTCATCTGGAGGTTTGCCCGCGCATAAATCTGCGTTGTTTTCACATTAGCATGTGATTTATTGATCCAGATCAATATTTAATTTTAATACTCATGTATAAATTACAACGCCTAATGAAAGTTAAGCATAATTGCTTCTTTCTCTTGTGTTAAAGAAGAAACCGATAATATATCTAGATTATAAATGAGAAAATTATGAAATATGTAAGTCAATTATTATTGTTAGTTATCACTGCGTTCAGTCTTGTAGCTTGTGACTCAGGTAAAGGTCCAAGTAAGCCTGCAGGAACATCTTCTTCAAACATATCTATAAAATAAGCTATTCTGTAAATGATAGGTAACAGTGTTGGTAATTTATTATAGTCATTCTATGTAAATCTATTCTGATCATTGTCCCGACCATTGAAACGCCACTGGACGTTTTTTTCATAGACAACATAAAAGCGTCACACTGGCTCGGTAACGGAGTTTTTGGAGCCGATGACTAAAAATTTCCGTATCTCGAATTCAATTCTAACGCCGGTCTAGATGAATCCTAAAGGCTCCGATTTGATCGGGGCTTTTTTATGCCCAACGTTTTTCGCATACAGTCTTATTCCTGTCTTCTTTTCCACCTGAGTGTTTATCAATTTTAATATTACACACAACTGTCTTTAAGGACGGCTAATGTCTATTGCATCTTTTAATTAGTTTCCATTAAGGAAACAATTTATATGTAATTAAAGATATTGTATGCTGATAAAAAACAGGTATATTAAAATTAAAGCTAATTTAGTTAGATAACTAAGTTCAATTTGTTATCTACCGCTCGTTGTCATACCTCAAAGCAGTTCCTCCTCATTAAAGCTCTGCTTAACTTCTACCTCTCTTTGCTGAAAATCATTGAGAGGTTTTTTTTGCTTGTAGATTAATAGGTTATATCTAATCAAAATCACTTTAATATTATTATGTGCGTCAATTAAATAGACGATAAATTAAATGTGCGACCAATTGTCGCATTTTTTGTAGACAATGTTATTTTATTGATTTATTGTTTCCTCGCCTTAACTAGTGAGGGAAATATCAGTCTTCACTAAGTAAGGATAATGAGGAAGAATGTCCAGTTTATACTGGTAAAAAATAAAAATAATAATAAATGTACCACCATCAATAATAATAAAAATAATAGCAATACAATTAAAACTGCGCTTTAGTTAGGCAGCCGTCTTTTTACAATATACAAACAAGATGGAGCCCATGTAATATGGGCTTTTTTATGTCTGAACGAAAGTAACTTATAAGCTATAAGTTACTTATCAATTATTCACCTACTTTGTTTCCTGACAGCATTTTTGATTTGCTGGCACCGACGATAAATTAACAATGGCTGCTTCCGAAGATCTCATACTAAGTCGAAAATGAATGGGTGCAAACGACCCCCATTGCAGCCAGTCAAATTTATTAAAAAAAGATAAAGTTTTATTGATTAGTCGTTTGAAGCATTAGACAGTCCATATCGAAATGTCTTTATACGATCTTTAAATTAACAACAGTTTTAAAAGCGGCTGCACTTAATTTGAGAGTTGTCACTGACTTTATTTAATTGTGCTTTACTCATTTTCAAATCCTTTGGTAAACCTTTACGAGATATTAATACTAATCTTCATTTTAAAGTAACGCTGTCTTTTTATTTCACAGATATTTTCGATCAAGCTGAAGTTTACAACACTAGAGTAACCAACCTTCGGCGACAATTAGTTTTTCTTTAGAAAAACTGATAACCAAACTACCTGATCACTGGTCGAATAGGGCTTTCTTTGCGCTACAATATATGGAGATAATTATGCTTATGATGCAAAATCAATTTCAACTACGTCAACTTCATTCTCTCTCAAATATATCGCCATAAAGCGGCCTTTCGGGAATGCCTCTTGATGGAATATTTTTGCTTGTCACGCCGCTATATTTACTGCCAATTCTAGATATGCATAACAAGTAACCTTGATGCGGCAAATTGGAATAGAGGAGCTGTGAAGCTCTGATTTGTGGCGTTCATTGATATCCACAAGTCAGCATAAACAATATCTAAATTGGAAAGTACAATTCGAGAGGAGGTGGCAGTCAAGGTTGGGGATTCTTGATTGCTGAGGTTAACGGTAGTACCAATTTGAAAAATTGGTACATTAAAACAGGTTGATGAGACGGTATTTATGCTTTGCTAAAAATCAAATCCCAAACACCGTGTCCCAGTCTTATGCCTCGTTGCTCAAATTTGGTTAACGGGCGGTATTCCGGGCATGGGCAATAATCTTGGGTCGGGCTGGTGTTCTTTAAAACATTGCCTTCCGATAAAACGGCCAACATAGCTTCGGCGTAATTTTCCCAATCGGTTGCGGCATGAAAATAACCAGCCGGTTTTAATTTTTTGACTAACAAATCAACAAAACTGGCCCTAACGATACGTCTTTTATGATGTTTCTTTTTATGCCAAGGGTCAGGAAAAAACAAATGAACGCCTGACAGGCTATTATCGGTAATTTTTTGCTCCAAGATTTCGATGGCATCGTGAGAATAAATTCTAACGTTATTAATACCTTGCTCATGCAGTAATATGAGCAAATGGCCAACGCCCGGTGTATGGACTTCAATGCCAATATAATCCTTATGAGGATTGGCCGCTGCCATTTTGGCCAAGCTATCGCCATTACCAAAACCTATTTCTACAAATAGCGGCGCGTCACGACCAAATACCTGCGCAAAATCATAATCGTTTTTAGGATCCAGGCAATAAGTTGCCCAATGATTATCTAAAGCCAGTTGCTGGCCCGGCGTAAGTCGACCTTGCCGGCGGATAAAGCTACGAATTCTTTGCGGGAGGGTTGGATCAGAAACGGTCATCATTATTAAAAGAACAATCCGTCTATAGGCGATGACGCAGAGGCAAAGCGTTTTCTGGGCATACGACCGGCCAAAAAGGCTTCCCTACCAGCTTCAATGCCTTTACGCATCGCCGAAGCCATTAGTATCGGATTTTTGGCTTCAGCAATGGCCGTGTTCATGAGCACGCCGGCACAACCTAATTCCATAGCAATAGCGGCATCTGAAGCAGTGCCTACACCCGCATCCACTAAAATGGGTACTTTGGCATTTTCAATAATAGTTAAAATATTATAAGGATTACGGATACCCAAACCGGAACCGATAGGTGCAGCCAAAGGCATAACGGCAATACAGCCGATATCTTCCAGTCTTTTGGCGGCAATCGGGTCATCATTGGTATAGACCATGACATCAAAACCGTTTTTAACCAGTAATTCAGCGGCAATATAGGTTTCCGCCACATCCGGAAATAACGTTCTCTGGTCGGCCAATACTTCCAGTTTAACCAGATTATGACCGCCGAGTAATTCTCGACCTAAGCGACAGGTTCTTACGGCGTCTTCGGCCGTATAACAACCGGCTGTGTTTGGCAAAATGGTGTATTTGTCAGGAGAAATAACATCCAGTAAATTCGGTTCACCGGGGTTCTGGCCAATATTGGTGCGGCGAATGGCGACGGTAACAATTTGGGCGCCACTGGCTTCAATAGCCAGACGCGTTTCTTGCATATCTTTGTATTTTCCGGTACCGACCAGTAGTCGTGAATGATAAGTCACCCCGGCTAACTGAAAGGAATCGTCTTGACCACCACCAATAGCATGCACAATTTCCAAGCGATCTTCAGCTTTTAACAAGTGGTTATGATATTGCTGAAAGGGCAAGATTTCTTTGTTCAATTCAATTGCGATTTTTTTGCCGGTTAAGCCCATCGCAGCAATGACATCAGCGACATGGGTGTTTTCAGGATATTCATGGGTTTCACCATTAATAATAACCTTCATCAGTTTAAGTCCTTCTTGATACTTGTTGCTCTGCGTTTTTTTACCGCTGTAGCCAGATTTCGTAAGAGTGGGGCTGTATCGTCCCAAGACAGGCAAGCATCGGTAATACTTTGTCCGTATGTTAATTCTTCTCCATCAATAACGTTCTGACTACCGGCAACGAGATGACTTTCAAGCATTACCCCCATAACCCGGTGGTCGCCATTGGCAATTTGCCCACAAACATCCTGCCCGACAATGAGTTGACGCTGGCATTGTTTTAAACTATTGGCATGGCTAAAATCAATCATGATATTGGGTTTTAAATCTGCGCTTACCAAGCCTTCTGCAACTTGTTCGACACTGACGGCATCATAATTGGGACGGCCATTACCGCCTCTTAAAATGATATGCACATCTTCGTTGCCGGTGGTTGAGAAAATGGCTGAATGTCCCGCTTTAGTCAGCGATAAAAAATGATGCGGGCTCATTGCAGCCCTTATAGCATCAATGGCAATTTTAATCGTACCATCCGTTGAGTTTTTAAAGCCGATGGGGCACGATACCCCTGATGCTAATTCACGATGGCCTTGGCTTTCTGTTGTTCTGGCGCCAATGGCACCCCAGGCAATCAAGTCGGAAACGTATTGTGGTGTAATTAAATCCAAATATTCTGTTGCCGCCGGAACACCTAATGTATTTACGTCCAGTAATATCTGTCTGGCAATGCGTAAACCTTTATTGATGTTAAAGCTTGAATCAAGATCGGGGTCGTTAATTAAGCCTTTCCAGCCAACTGTTGTGCGAGGTTTCTCAAAATAAACCCGCATAACAATCACTAAATCTTCTTTTAGTTCATCTTTGATGGCTTTCAAGAGCCCTGCATATTCTAAAGCGGCCTTGGGATCATGAATAGAGCAAGGACCTACCACAACCAATAGTCGGTCATCTTGACCAATTAAAATGTTATGAATCTCTGTCCGTGCTTGGAGAGTGGTTTGTGCCGCCTTTTCGCTAAGCGGCATTTCATCGTGAACCTGAGCAGGCGGGATCACTTCTCTAATTCCGCAAATTCTCAAGTCATCAGTGTTATATTTAGTTTGCATGCTGGCTACCAAGCTCTTGCTTTCACAAAATGATCGTTAAATTTAAGCATTTTAACTGTTTTCATCATTTTCTTGTGAGTTTTTACTAATGCGCGTTTAAGGTTGCTTTTTCAAACTTCAAAAAACTGTAACTAAAGTAAACACTTGGGTCATCTTTTATGTCTTCTCGGGTCACTTCAGACCACTCATTAAAATCAATTTCAGGAAAAAATGTGTCGCCCTGAAAGTCTTTGTTTATAAGCGTAAGATAAAGTACATTGGCCAATGGCAAAATTGCTTTATAAAGATCAGAACCACCAATAATAAACACTTCTTTAGTGCTTTGAGAAGCCGTTTCTAGTGCGGTGTTAAGATCGTTAAAAACCAGACAGCCCTCTTGTTGATAATCGAGGTTTCTACTGATAATCATGTTAGTACGACCCGGTAAGGGTCTACCTATGGATTCATAGGTTTTTCTACCCATTAAAATAGGCGAACCCATCGTGATTGATTTAAACTTTTTAAGATCTGCTGATAAATGCCAAGGCATTTTATTGTCCAGACCAATAACCCGATTATTCGCCATCGCGACGATAAGTGATATTTTCATTTTCTTGAGCAGTGTGCTTTGATATTCTTTAACGATTAATAAACTTTCTTATCATACTATGAAAAATATTCTGGTTGTATTTACTGGCGGAACTATTGGCTCAACAGTAACAGATGGAACCATTAATACAGCCACTTCAATGCCGTTTAAATTGCTTGATCTGTTTCAACAGCAAGACGATAAACACCAACAAGTTCAGTTTAAGACTATCCAACCAATACAGATTTTAAGCGAAAATCTTGCGCCTTGTGTTTGGCAAACCCTAATTGCCGCCATTGAAGCCGAGCAACCCGATGGTTATGACGGCATTATTGTTACTCATGGCACTGATACGCTGGCTTATACTGCAGCCGCTTTAAGTTTTTATTTTAACGCCATCAAAATACCTCTACTTCTGGTGGCCAGCGATTATCCATTGGGTCACTCAAAAGCCAACGGACTGGATAATTTTAGATGTGCTGTTGAGTTTATAAGGCAAAAACTTCACGCGGGTGTTTTTGTACCTTACCGCAATCAACAGCAAATCACACAAATTCATAAAGGCTCTCGTCTGACCTGTTCATTACAATTAAGTGGCGATTTTTTTAGTGTTCAGGGAAAAAGTTTTATGGGGTTTCAAGAGTCGGTCTTTTGGCTTTTGTCTCCAGCCATAAAACCAATTCTTGGCGAAAGCAGTGCTTTGTTGAGGAATGAAATCGTTTCTTTAAAAGCTAAATTTTCGGACCGCATCTTAATGATAAAGCCCTATCCAGGCTTAAATTATGATTATTTTAATCTTGAAAACATCGATGTGGTTTTGCATGATTTATATCATTCCGGTACTGCATGTGCCTCGAGTCAATGGGGTGAAAACCATTCTTTAGTCGAATTTATTAAACGTTGTACGCAGAAAAATATCACGGTTTATTTGGCTCCGGCTATTAAATCCACTGATGCTTATCAAAGTACCCGCGCATTAATAGAGCAGGGTGCCGAAATGATCTGGAATATGTCGATTGAAGCGGCTTATGTAAAACTCATGCTGGCTTATGGAAATTTTACGGATAAGCAGCAAATAAGAGAATTTATTGATGCAGACATTGCCGAAGAGCATGTGTGAGTTATAAAAAGTTTGTTTGCACTTATTGGTTTTAATATTGAGTCATACAGCAAGTTATTTAAGAAGGATTGCTATAGTACTTTGGAGTGCGACAATTTGACGCGTGACGATTTGCCACATTCCAATTAATAAAAATTATCGTTACTATAGGTGTAACTCTTGAGATGCAAACTTCCTTTTTGGAAATTCAGAGCGTTATATCCTCCTTTTAATGCGGCTTAATTGGCCGCATTTTTTTGTTCAAAATTTTAAAAATAAAAAACATCATTCAATAATCAAGAAATAATCTTTTTTCCAAGCGCTGTTATTCTCTGTTCGACAGTAGTTTTTAGCTGGGTAACATTTAGGCATAGAAGAATTTAACAGACCTTGCCATAATAGCGGTTTTTATACGTTTCTGGTTATGACGATTAACAAGCAGATTTTATTAGGCGTTAGCGGTGGAATTGCTGCATACAAGTCCGCCGAATTAGTTAGGCTGTTCAAAAAGCAGGGCGCAGAAGTGCAAGTGGTTATGACAAAGTCTGCCATGCAGTTTGTCAGCCCGTTAACTTTTCAGGCGCTTTCCGGTAATCCGGTGCATAGCGAATTACTGGATGCTGATGTAGAAAATGCGATGGGACATATCAGTTTGGCACGCTGGGCTGATTGTTTGATTATTGCGCCAGCCACTGCCAATATTATTGCAAAATTAAGTCATGGTATCGCGGATGATTTACTGTCAACGCTCTATCTGGCGGCAACCTGTCCGGTTTATGTGGCCCCGGCAATGAATCAGGCGATGTGGAACAAAGCCGTTACTCGGGAAAATATTGAAACACTCCTACGTCATGGCGTTAAACTTATTGGGCCAGAACAAGGCGATCAAGCATGTGGAGAAACCGGCTTTGGTCGATTGTCCGAGCCCGTTGTTATTTGCAAACATCTAACTGATGCGCTGGAATATCAGAATCACTCGCCAGTTCAATGCCTGCAAGGCCTTAAAGTGTTAATCAGTGCGGGCCCAACTCGTGAGCCTTTAGATCCGGTGCGTTATCTCACCAATCGTAGTTCCGGGAAAATGGGTTATGCGCTGGCGAATGCTGCTTTAAAAGCAGGTGCAGAAGTCACCTTAGTTAGTGGTCCAGTATCCTTAACAGCGCCAAACAATGTCCAATTAATCAAAGTAGAAACAGCTAGGCAAATGTATGACGCAGTTATGTCCAAAGCCTCAGAGCATGCTATATATATTGGTGCAGCAGCGGTGGCTGATTACAGCCCTGTTGTTATGCAGCCGGAAAAAATAAAAAAGCAGGATGCGCAGGCGACCATCATTTTGCAAAAAACCAAAGATATACTGGCAGACGTCGCGGGGCTGGATAAGCGGCCTTTTACAGTAGGTTTTGCGGCGGAAACACATAACCTTGAAGATTATGCCCGAGAGAAGCTAATACGAAAAAAACTGGATATGATTGCAGCAAACTGGGTAGGCCAAGAGCAGGGTGGTTTTGATAGCGAGCAAAACGCCTTGCACGTTTTCTGGAAAAGTGGCGATAAAACCTTTTCAATGATGGATAAAACTCAATTGGCCGAACAGTTAATTAGTTTAATTGCCGAACGATTAAAAGTATCTTGAAGCTATGAAGTCTTAAGGATTGCCGTGTGGTGAATAATTTTAACCATAAACTGGTTATTTTCTCGCCTCAATCAGTTTGATAATATCGCTACTCCGCTCGTCAACACGAACGGAGGCAAAGCCACAGGCTTTTATATTTTTAACCGTGTTTCTGTTAATATTTGCTCCAACTAGCGCTAAAATTACAGGGTTAAAAAAATTCATTACCTTTGCCATGATGGGGTTTGAGCTTAATACGTGTTCAAGTAATAAAACCTGGCCGCCTGGTTTACAAACACGGTATAACTCTTTAAGGCCTTTGATGGGTAAAGGAACTGAACAAAAAACAAAAGAACCAATAACGGTATCAAAGCTGTTGTCAGCAAAATATAGAGATTGAACGTCCATTAGGTCAAGATCAACTGAAATCGATTTTCTGTCTTTTTTATGGGTTGCCTGCTTAAGCATGGCTTCACTAAAATCAATCGCGGTAATTCTTGCTTCCTTAGGGTAAAAATCGAAGTTTTTTCCGGTGCCAACGCCCACTTCAAGAATATGATAACCATCAACTTTTATCCATAATTTCTTGCGCCAGGTTTTAAAAAACAAGCCTTCCATTATGGCTTCAAGCCCCTCAAAATAGGGTGCAATTCGATCATATTTTTTTTTAATTGCTGCGCTATCTGATTTCATAATGATTTTATGACTTAAATTAAGTTGTTGAATATTACAGCGTCAACTAAAGCTTCATCAACATTATTCTTGTTGGTCGTGTAAAATAGGTTCTACTCTATTTTTTTGACAGGCTTTGGGCAAACGGTCACGCACCGTTTATTTTCCCGCCATAAATGGAAAACCGTATTTTGGATTTGTTATAGACGTGAAAGCACAATTAGAAGATTTGGTACAGACACGACTGCCGACAGAGAATGGCGAGTTTGTTCTGCATTACTACAGTAATACTATTGACGATAAAGAGCATATGGCTCTTGTTAAGGGTGATGTTGGCAATAAGGAAAATGTACCCGTTCGTATTCATTCTGAGTGTTTTACCGGTGATGTTTTGGGCTCCAGGCGTTGCGATTGTGGCGAGCAATTAGCAATGGCTATGCGGCTTATTAACGACCTGGGTTACGGTGTATTAATTTATCTTCGTCAGGAAGGGCGTGGCATAGGATTGTTAAAAAAATTGCAGGCTTATAATTTACAAGATAATGGTATGGATACCGTTGATGCCAATATTCACTTGGGACATCTAGCTGACGAGAGAGAATACAATATTGCTGCTTTAATGCTGGAAAACCTACAGGTAAAATCAATAAAGTTGATGACCAATAATCCAGAGAAAATAGACGCTTTAAAAAAACTGGCCATTAACGTAACAGGTCGTATTCCCTTAGAGTCAGTGGCGCATGATGATAATGTCGGCTATTTAAAAACCAAAGCGAAAAAAATGGCGCACATGCTGTTCCAGCCCAAAACATAGGCGGCAAACCCTTGTGGTTGCCTTAATATTCTGCGTGATTATTCTTATACCAGATTTAATTCCACCAGCTTAATCCAATAAGCCGCTCCAATCGGCAATATCTCATCATTAAAGTCATAATGCGGATTATGAAGCAGACAGCTGTTTGCAGAAGAACCGTTACCTATCCAGATATAACACCCCGGTTTTTCTTGGAGCATGAAAGAAAAATCTTCTGCCCCCATGCTGGGTGTTGGTTGTTCGTTGACACAATTCACCCCTGCGATTGCTTGCGCAGCTCTTAACGCCATAGCCGTTTCTGCTTCGGTGTTAAAGGTGACGGGATAACCTTCATTTTCAGGATTAAACTGAATGACAGCGCTAACCTCAAATGCCGCACAAATGGTAGTAACCAATTGTGTTATTTTATGGACAATCAGTGTTTTGACATTTTTATTAAAAGACCTGAAAGTGCCCCTTAATACGACCGATTCCGGTATGGCGTTCCAGGTGTTTCCGGCATGAATTTGAGTAATACTCACCACTGCGCAGTCAGCGGGATCAATTGTTCTACTGACAATAGTTTGTAAAGCATTTATCAGTTGAGCAGAAACAACAATAGGATCATTACCTAAATGAGGAATTGCGGCATGAGTTGCTTTACCGGTGATAGTAATTTCAAAACAATCCGATGAAGCCATCATTGCGCCTGCTTTAACGGCAAAATGGCCTGCCGGAATATCCGGAAAATTGTGCATCCCAAAAACAAAATCGGCCGGGAATTGTTCAAATAATCCGTCATCTATCATTTGCTTCGCGCCCGCACGCCCTTCCTCGGCAGGTTGAAAAATAAAATAAACGGTTCCATTAAAGTTGCGATGTTCAGATAAATAACGGGCAGCACCCAACAACATCGCCGAATGGCCATCATGACCACAAGCATGCATTTTTCCATCGTGACTTGAGCGATAAGAAAATGTGTTTTGCTCCTGAATGAATAAAGCATCCATGTCGGCACGTAACGCTATTTTTTTGTTACTGTTACCAACTGAAAGCGTTGCAACAACACCGGTTTTTCCAAGACCTTGATGAACCTCCAAACCAAAACTTGCCAGTTTATCAGCGATAAATTTTGCTGTTTTGGTTTCTTCAAAAGCGGTTTCAGGAAACTGATGCAAATGTTGTCGCCAGTCGCGCATGTCGATACTTAATTGCTTGAGATTATCTACTAACGTCATCTTGGTTTACCTAAATATTTTTTAAATGATCATCATACGCTCTCTCAAAAACAAAAAAAGCCTCAATGATCAATACGACCAACGAGGCTTTGTTAGAGTTGAAAATACCGGTGAATTTTTTTTAAGATACGATTTGATTAATCAGGTATCTAAATCTAATTAATTCTATCCAGTTAAGGTTTCAAGAAACTGTCAAAAGGCATTAAAGGTCCTTGTTTTTTGGTTCGACCATTTTTGCCAACTGCCGGTATTTTAATATAGCGGTCGTTTGCCAAACCAGTTCCAAGCATATTGGCTTGTTGTTGGTGGCCGTGGGTAACCGTTATTCCTGGATGATCAAAAGGTGCTTTCTCCCAGCGCACTCTTTCGTCAGTTAAGGTTTTTAAAAAAGCAACCAAATCTTTTTTGTTCTGTTGTGTAAAACCTTGCGGAAAGACCAAAGTAGAAAAATGATGTTGATTGCTAAAATTACCACCACGATTGTAAAAATCAACGACCTCTTCCAGAGATTTCATGCTGCCATTATGCATGTAAGGGCCTGTTAATTCTATGTTTCTTAATGTGGGTATCTTAAAGGCGCTTTTTGTAGCAACTGACAAACGGCCTTGATTCGGTTGTGTTAATTCAGCATTAACGATGGCAGGTGATGGAACTTTTGCTATTGACTTCTCGGACGGAGTTTTACAAATGCCAGTAGATAGTTTATCGGCTACCCATTCACTGCCATTAAAATCCTCAGAGAAAGGGTTATCGAATTCACAAGTCACGACTTTGACCGGGTCAAGCATCTTTTTAGAGGGATCGGCCAACACTGCAAGGTATTGCTCAGCAAATGAAAGCGGGTTGCCAAAAGGATCCTTTCCACCCAAGCCTATATCATAATCAGTTGGAGCCACACTAGTGACTGTAAAGCCCAGATCCATCAGTGTATTGTCAACACCAAACTTATCGCTTTGTTCGCCCAAAGAGGTTCTGTCAACCAGTCGATGGTAAGTCAGTTTTTCACGAGCTTTTAGAAGTATCTCCGGGTTTGCTGCAGCCGAAAACGTAGGTCCTGAATGACAAATATTACAGTGGGCATCATTAAAAACAGTGAGCCCTCTTTTTTGCGTATCGTTATATTTTTCAGGAAAGCCGTCTTTAGTCAAGGGTGCGTCGAAAATCGTTTGGTCAGATATTAGTGTGCTTTCGTAGGCTTGTATTGCCAGTCCAAAGAAGAAGGCAAAATTGGCTTCCATTTGTGAATAAGGTACGCCAGAAGTTGAGCGTCCAAAATCTCCTTTTGCCGACCAATAACGGTTATTAAAAGCTTTCTTGATTAATTGATTGTAGTTTGTATTTAATCCGCTTCCTGAATTATGCCTCAATTGACCGAGCACACTATCGGTACTATGAACCGATTGAGTTTCAAGTGGTCTTCGATGTAATAGCTTTTTTCCCAAATCATGAAATGTTCGCCCTTGACAAGACATTTCCATCATATCCAAGGGTGGAGCCACTGCTTGTGATGCTAGTGCGGCGTTTGCTAGCTTGATTGATATTTTCTTGGCTGTATTGGGGCTGGTTGCTACCCAAACTTTGGCGTTAGTATCTCTAAGGCCAAAGGCTGTCTCACCATTAAAAATGTTGTTGGCACGACCATCCCAGAAATTACGGAAATTAAATGCAGCATTGATAATTGTCGGTGTATTGCGTTTGGTTGTTTGCCGGGTGTTTAGCTCGTTTATATGAAATACAGGGTCAGTTTTTGGTCCGCAATTATCAGTGCCGTCGCCAGTTGCATTGACGGTTTGAAATTGCTGCATGAAAGCACCAGCGGAACCCACAACGTCATCTGTTGAAAAAAGGATGGATGACTGTTTATCAGCAGGATCAGCGAAGCGAAAAAGAGGGAAGTCACTGGCTTTTAGTTCGTAATCCGGCCCGCCTTGAATAGACGCGTTAATGTTAAAATCAATTGCTGTCATTGGATCGGTGGTATGTAAAAAGCCACTATTTATTTGATTACGCGATCTACGGTCAGCGCCTGCATGGAAATGGCAACTGCCACAGGCAACGCCATCACTGCCCACATGCATATCCCAAAACAAAGCTTTTCCCAGTTGGATGGCGACTTTGGGGTCGGTTAAAATTGCTGACTGGCCACTGGTTAATCCGGCTACTATCGGAGCTTTTAGCCCCTTAAGATTTTGAAAGCTTGCATCGCCATGAGCCAGAACGAAGCTGGGTATCATCAAATAGGTAAGAACCTGAAGAAAACTTGAATACCCGGTTAAAAATTTTATATTAATAAGATGCATATGATTTTTTTTACTTATTATGAAAAGGCAGTTGTTTACACTGCCTCTAACTTGCGGTTTAAAACAAGAGCGAACTAAAGTGGAGGAAATTTAAGCGTTGTTGTTACTTCATAGAATCCAGTAACGGTTTTATCTGCTGCTTGGATATTTGGATTAATGCCACCGACTACAAATTGATAAATTCCACTTGCCTCAGGCATAAAACTGACACTAACTTTGCCTGGTGTTCCGTCTTGTAGGCGATTTAGCATGGATTGATCATAAGAAGCGGGGAGTGTGTCACCCATACCATCACGATCGAAGCCGTTGGCAACAAAATTCATTTGAAATTTTCCAAGCTTGGTGTTGGTATTCTCTAAGAGTGGATTCGCCTCATATATGTCTTTAAATTGGCTATACATGTGCGCATTCATATATTGGATTGAGCTATCTATTTTCGTTTTACCAGGTCTGAACCAAATGCTCACTGCCGGATGAAATCCTGGGACTGAGGTTGAGACTTCAATAGTGACTGGTTTGCCTCTTTGAAGTTTAACAAAGCCCCAGTTAGAATGATGTGTCCAGCCAAGGTAACCCATTGTAAGGTTATACCAGGAATCTGCTTTTACAGACATTGTTGCAGCAGTGTTGGTGCTATTGAATACTTTAACTTTAGTTGCTGTTAGAGCCGTTGCTGCTTGAGTTGACATCACAGGAAGCGCAATTGTTAAAGCTAAAATTAATCTAAGGGTCATGGTTTTTTTATTAAATTTCATTGTTTCTCCGTTTTTATATTTACTGTTTACGCAACACGATTCAGTTATCAAGCTTAAGTGCTTGTAGCTGAAAGCATGTATAGGCATAAAACCACACTAAAGGTGCGTGGTTTAGTATATTAAGCAATTCTTATGCCGATCTTATTTGAATTCTTTTTTCTCATATGAGAGATTAATATTTTCATGCCCTTAATGACTTAATTTAAGTGTAAGTATTTTAGAGGTTAATTTTTTATAAATATCTATTTTAATTGAAAAAAATATAATTTCATGTCTTTATGTTAGTTTCTGGAAAGGGGCGTTTAGAGTGTTATTCTGTTTTAATGTGTAGGAGCTATTGTCTTTAAATTAATGCTTTTTTAGGCTCAAAATTCTTTATTTTTGGATTAATGTTTTTCTCATAAAAATTAATTTTTAGTTAAAAGTGTGTCATATGACTCAGTGTTGAGTCATATGACACACTTTATTCCTCATATATTGTAAGGACAATAGCTTCGCTTTATTTAGGCAAGTAGCAATATTTACTAATGGTAGTTATCCTTGATAAGATGTAAAAATATCATAGGTTCAAACTCATGAGATGAGTGTCTTAATGATTTTATTTCGCTTAGTTTCAGCAGTTAACTACACAGAAAAACATGTCAAATACTCATAAAATTATCATTTTTCTACTTTTAGGCGGGATTGTTGCTGCGGCTCTAAATGCCCTGAATCAAGAGTCTTCAAAAACTAATAGTGTTGGCGAGATAGGTTCGCTGGGGCAATCCAATAGTTCTGTGCAAACAGACGAAAGTCGATCCCAGCAGCCATTGGCTGAGCCTGAAACCAGCGCCAGTGAAGAAGTGTTTCCAGAGGAAATAACAGAGGATGATGTAGAGACCGAAAAGGAATTAGTTGATGAGGCTATGAGATTACTTAATAGCACTAAGGACGAAGAACGCGTTGAGGGTGTCGAGCTATTGGCAACTTATCCAAATTCCGAATCAGAAATGATACTGGCACAATTATTAATAACGGATAATGATCCAGATGTGCGAAACGCAGCTGCCCAAAGCTTGGGAGCTGTTGATGTGCCTTTGGATTCAACAATTGCTGATTTAGTGAATGCACTTGAAGATGAGGCTGAGGAGGTGCGACTTAGCGCTTTATCGACGCTTCAAGGTTATTTACTGAGCCAGGAAAAAGACACGGAAAGCTATAAGAAAATTGATTTAGCGCTTAAGAATAAAGCTTCGAGCGATAATATACCTGCAGATATAAGAGCAGCTATTGATGCTTTTCTTAAAGAGCAGTAGCGTCGGTTGCAACGATAATCGATTCAAAAATTTGATATATAACAGCGTATTTTTTCAGGAAGCTATTAGATAACAGTTGTTTTGTCTTCACGGTAAGAAATCACAATCACCTGAGCAAAGCCGCCGCCGAGTGTGCGAAAATTGGTGGTTTGTCCTTGGTATAGGCGGGCGCTGATTAACTGCGTTTGGCCTTTGTAAACGTAATGGCGAAGATCAAACTTGAAATTAACGATTTTATTTTCTACATTAAGTTGTCTTTCGCCGGGTTGCGCCAGTGTCTGCGCGACATAATCATTTTGTAATATTTCCGAGAATACCCGCTTGGTTAGTTTGTCACCACGATAGGCCGCTTTACTGCCATAGCCCTTGGCCGGTTTAAAAAATAATTGTTTACGAGATTTCCACAACGTTTCAGAATCATCCAGATTTACTGAAATGGTATGAGCGATGCCGTTAAGCAATATCGCTCTGGTTTTAACATCAACACCCAATTCAATTAAGGCCGCTTCATCAGTCAGTATGGTGAGGTTCCTTTTGTCAGCATAAAGCGCATGGGCTCTTGGATGAGGCGTCACAACAACCGAATTTTCCAGGTACGCTGCCAGTAAAGGTTTATTTGCGTTGGCCTCGAGACAGAAATCTGTCAGTCTGTTGTAAACAAGATCAATACGTTGGTTTCCATGCCAAAGAGCTTGGTCGTGATGCTTAAGTTCAGAAGGGTCACAAATAACAACCTTGATATTTTTTTGTTCAAATAATTTTTTGAATAATAGAAACTCTGGGAGCATATATTGAGCTTGTGGATCTTCATCGACAATTGCGATCGAATATAAAGGCTGTTGGCCACGTTCTGCTTGCCACTCGGCAAAAAACATTTCAATAAATGCATCTTCTGGAGACTGTATGAAGGTGTCGGTTGTTAAATTTGTTAATGCGTCGTCCTCTGTGTGGTCAAAACAGATTTTTTGCATACGAGCCACAAGGGCATTAAGTAAAGCGCCACCAGCATTCGTATTTATTTCTATTAATTTAGGCCCCTCTGGTGTCAGATGAAAGTCATAGCCAAAAAAAACGCTGTGTGCCTGAGGGATAAATTTTGCTGAGTCAGGTGCGTAAGCAAGAACACGTTGTTGATAAGCGGGTAATGCTATAACCGTTTCTAGTGCTGTAATAATGTAGCGTTGTTTTTGAATGGATTCATCCGTGACAAATACGACAGAGCCAGAAAAAAGGTTTGGGCGATCTACAAAGATCGTTTGGAACAAATTAATATCATCGTTAAGCCGCCACAATTCAGAAAGATCGGATTCCTGATTAAGTGGTAGGGAGTGAGATTGAGCATTGAGTCGGTTTGCCGTTTGTTCGCAAGAATTAATAAGTTCTATCTTTAATGAGCTTGTATGAGAAGGGGGTGTCATTTTTAGTTAATTGGTTACTTCTAAAGACTTGAGGGGTTACTGATTCAAGAAATGGGATAAATCTGTCATTCTAAATTGATGCTTATTGACATTGCCAAGGTTACTAATAATAGAGCAAATTACAGATTAAAACTCATTATTTGTTTTGGTCAATAATCGTTGAACGGAACTGATGGATAAAATAGGTCATTTCACATACTAATTTTAAAAAGTGTGTCATATGACACACTTTTTAAAAGGCGGTTGTTTAATATTTTAAAGAAATAATCACAAAATCAGTGTGTTGTAATCTTGGCATTAATGATGCTCTATAGTTCAGTATATTTTGTTACTAAATTGTAGAGCAGGTGAAAAATGAATCAACAAATAGCAGTGGCCACAGAAAAAAAGAATAATAATGGCGCTTTATTGTTAGGAACAGGCTTGGTCGTTGCATCCATGATCTTAGTGCCGGCTTTGGCAGTTAGAATGGGATTGGGTGCTAGTTTGACAGGCGCATTAAGAATTGCCCTTATGAAGGCATCAAGTCGTGCAGTTTCCAGTTCTTGCTCTACTGATTCGTCTGAAGCTGCTTAAGCGAAACTACTAAAACTGATAATAAGCTTAACAAGAGCTACTTAACTATTAAGTAGCTCTTGTTATATTGAATTACTTAATTTGAAAGTGTATTTAGCTTGTTTTAGGATTAATAATTAGCTGGTCAAAAGTTTTTTCATTCACTATCAATAAAAAAGGCCTAGATGATTTCATCTAGGCCTTTTTTATTGCCTTTAGAAAATTAATAAGCCCGTAATAAACCTTTGAAAAATATTTTCATCTTCTAACAATAGTCCAAATAAAAAACAATAACCAGGGAAGCTGGTTGGTTTTTTTAGGTTTAATTTTCTAAGTATCGGTGATTTGGTATTAAATTGTTAAGCGCCCTGTTTATTAAAAATACCTACGTCATAAAGCAGTAATATTTTTGTCATATAATAAAAAAATGACAAAAATGATATTTTCAAAAGTGAATTTTAGGCACATCAAAAACTCTGTACTCGAATATGGCACAGGTTCTTATGCTGCTCTTTCATTAGCGTTAGCTTACCTGATTATATTGATTTCATCGATATTTCCTTCATATAAGTCAGAGCAATTAGCTGAGCCAATATTTGAAGTAGAGCAGCCAGCTTTAGAAAAATCCGAAAAAAATAAAATGGATTTTCTGCTTATTAAAGATTGGCATTTGTTCGGTAATCCTAGTGTGTCGAACGAACAAAAAGGGGTGTTGAATGATGAGCCTCAAGAAACACAGCTACAAATTAAATTACTGGGTGTCTTTTTTCTGCCCAATCAAAAAAAAACCAGCTATGCGATTATTGAGAGTGAAGACAAGATACAAAAAAAATATCGGCTTGGCGATGAATTGCCGGGCAGCATCACTCTGCAATCGATAACTAAAGAGCAAGTCATATTATTGCGTAATCAACAACCAGAATCCCTTTCTATGGACAGAAAAAAAACGGGCTTGCTTTTTATAACTAAATAACCCTTTTATAACTATTAAATTTATGCGCTTTCGTTTGTTAATCAGCCTGTTATTGGCTACATTTTGTATGGTATCTACAGCGCAAAATGATGAATTTTCACTTAACTTCAAAGATGTTGATATTCATACACTGATAGAAACGGTTGCTGATGCCACCGGCAAGAATTTTATTGTCGATCCGCGTATAACTGGTAATATTTCTGTTGTTACCTCTACGCCCATGAAAGCCTCTCAGGTCTACGACGTGTTTTTGTCAATACTTAAAGTTCACGGCTATTCAGCCGTGCCGAACGGTAATATCGTAAAAATTATCCCTAATCTCACTGCCAAGCAAGATGGTGATCAAAACGAATTAAGTGCAAAGTCATTAAATGGTGATGAACAACTGACACGAATTATCCAAGTCAGTCATGTTGATGCTACCTTGGTTGTTCAAACTTTAATGCCGCTGATTCCTCAATATGCTTTTATGGCATCGGTACCAGAAAGCAACACCATCATTCTTTCTGATACAGCGGCTAACGTAAATCGCTTGGCATTGATGATTAAAGAAATTGATAGAAGTGATGTGCAAAAAATTGAAATAGTCAGTTTGCGAAATGCTATTGCTGCAGATTTGATCCAACCACTTAATACTCTGATTGCCAGTACTAATGCTGGAAAAGTTAATGCAGGTGGTGCTCCCTTAGTAGCGGATAGTCGGTCTAATTCTATTATCATCGGGGGTGATGCTGATTTACGTATGCAATTGCGAGCTTTGATAGTTAACCTCGATAAACCAATAGAAAAAGACGGTAATACCGAAGTTATTTATTTACATTATGCGGTCGCTAAAAATTTGGTTGAAACTCTGGTGGGTGTTGGTGCAAAAAAAACAGCTAGTATAAATCAACCAGTCACTCAAGCTTCTACCGAAAAAGATTTTGATATCCGCGCTGATGAAGCCACTAACTCATTAATTATTACGGCGCCTGATGAGCAAATGCGATCAATTAAATCGGTTGTTAAGCAACTTGATATCCGTCGAGCACAGGTTCATATTGAAGCGATTATTGCTGAGGTAAATTATGACAAAGATCAGGATATAGGGATTGAGTGGCACACAAAAGTAGTAAAAGATGGTTTTGCTGTCGCCTCATCACCGGTAGGTTTGGGAGATTTGTTTAGAACTGCCGGGAAAGGCTTAAGTGTAGGTTACCTTGTCGGTGGAGAATTGCGGGCATTACTCCGGGCGTTTTCAGAAGATAGAAATGTAAATGTACTGTCTACACCGTCTATTGTTACTTTGGATAATGAAGAAGCCAGTATGGTGGTTGGGCAAAATGTACCTATTTTAAGTGGTAGTTTTACTGCCGGTGCCGGGCAGTCTGGCAATGCCATTACTACTTATCAACGTCAAGATGTGGGAGTCATGTTAAAAGTAACGCCACAAATTAATGAGGGTAATGCCATCAAACTCAAGGTAAAACAGGAAGTATCGAGTGTAGATGAGAAGGCTGTCAACGATACTAATAGTGGTGGTGCAACCTTAAACAAGCGGGAAATAGATACCTCAGTTGTGGTTGATGACGGCAAAATTTTGGTTTTGGGCGGTTTAATCGTGGATGATGTTAAGGTAACAGTCGATAAAGTACCTTTCTTTGGCGATTTGCCTTACTTGGGGTTTTTGTTTCAAAACAATAGTACAAAGGTTGTAAAAAAGAACTTAATGGTTTTTTTGCGCCCAGTTATTATGCGTGATCCCGAAAAAGCCTCTTTGTTTACTAACGACAGATATAACGACTTAAGAAATAACCAAGAACAGTCTGGAAAGAAAGGCATCTTGTTGATGCCCAATGAGCATGCGCCAATTTTGCCAGAATTAAAGCCGGATGCGCCAACTAATGGTTATTCAATGCCGTCCGTCAGACAATGATCAATGATGCTGTGTTAGTTTCTGATATTCCTGAGAAGGGTATAAAGATGCCTTCCTATAGCTTTGCCAAAAGACATGGTATTTTGGTTAAAGAAGATCATGAAAATAAGACGGAAATTTTGTATCAGCAAAAAACGCCTATTCACGCCTTATTTGAAGTACGCAGATTAGTCGACCAACCGGTTACATTTGCACAGATCAACGAAGAAAGCTTCGATCGTTTGCTGCAAGACGTTTATGAGCAAAAGTCTGGCCACGCCCAGCAAATGGTCGACGACATGCAAGATAATATTGATTTATCTTACATGGCGCAGCATCTACCGAAGCCGGAAGATTTGCTTGAGAGTGCTGACGAAGCGCCAATTATTCGTTTGATTAATGCACTACTGACTGAGGCAATCAAAGAAAATGCTTCAGATATACATATCGAATCTTACGAAAAGCGTATGGTCGTTCGTTTTCGTGTTGATGGTACCTTACGCGAGATACTTGAGCCCCAGCGTGAATTTGCTCCGATGGTGATATCAAGGCTTAAAGTGATGGCCAAGCTCGATATTGCCGAAAAAAGACTCCCTCAGGATGGTCGTATATCACTTAATATTGGCGGGCGAACGGTAGATGTCCGTGTCTCTACCTTACCTTCAGGTCATGGTGAGCGCGTCGTATTAAGGTTGCTAGACAAACAAGCAAATCAACTGAGTCTTAGACAAATCGGTATGGTTGATCAGGAGTTGGATAGTATTCAAGAAATGATTGTCAGGCCACATGGCATTATTTTGGTTACCGGCCCTACCGGTTCCGGTAAAACGACCAGTTTATATGCGATTGTTAATCAGCTTAACGAACGCAGTCGAAATATTTTGACCGTTGAGGATCCCATAGAGTTTTACCTGGACGGTATTGGTCAAACTCAAGTTAACAGTAAAGTTGAAATGACCTTTGCAAAAGGGCTACGTGCCATTTTGAGACAAGATCCGGATATTGTCATGGTTGGCGAAATACGTGATAAAGAAACCGCAGAAATTGCCGTGCAAGCCAGCTTGACCGGCCATTTGGTACTGTCAACATTGCACACCAATTCAGCAGTAGGGGCCATTACTCGGTTACGCGACATGGGTGTAGAGCCCTTTTTGCTCGCTTCCAGTTTGGTTGGCGTCATAGCACAACGACTCGTGCGAAAATTGTGCCCATTATGTAAGCAAGCCGTTACCGTACCGGTTAATGACCTTGAAAAGCTGGGCTATAGTGGCAACGGTAAAGACACGGTGACTATTTATAATGCTCAAGGTTGTGTGCATTGTGGACAAAGAGGCTACAAAGGCCGTGCAGGTATATTCGAAATTATCCCTATCAATTCTGCAATGCGGAGTTTGATTCATGATTGTGCTGGCGATCAGGTATTAGAAGAACATGCCCGAGTGTTTTCACGCAGTATTCAAGAGAGTGCGCTAGAAAAAGTGCTTAATGGCGATACCAGTCTGGATGAAGCCATTCGCATTACCCAAAAGGACTAATGATATGGCAGCGTTTGAATACCAGGCAATCAACGCCAAAGGCCAGACGGTTAAAGGGACTATTGAAAGCGACACGCTAAAATTGGCAAGACAGCAATTAAAAAGCAATGAACTAACCTTGCTCGAAATTGAAGAAGTTCATAAAAAAGAAAGTAGTAGTAGCAAAAGCCCCTTGCTTTCTCAGCGCATTAATATGCGCCAATTAGCGCATATTACCCGCCAATTAGCCGCTTTACTGGGTTCCGGTTTATCCATTGATGAAGCTTTGGGAATCACTGCCAAACAGCTCGACTCAGCCAAAGCCAAGCGAATATTACTGGGTGTCAGAAGCCGGATTATGGAAGGGCAAAGTTTGGCACAAGCCTGTAGCGCGTTTCCAAGTACATTTCCACCACTTTATCGGGCAACAGTTGAGGCAGGAGAATCTTCCGGCAAGCTTGACCAAGTGTTGCAAAGATTAGCCGACTATATCGGTGATAAAGGTCAGCTTCACAGTAAGCTACAAATGGCAATGATATATCCCGTCATGTTGACCTCGGTTTCCTTATTGGTGGTGATTGGTTTATTGGCTTATGTTGTACCAGAAATAACCAGTGTGTTTGATAAAATGGGTGGAGAATTACCCACAATAACTAAAGTACTTATTGCTTGTAGTGATTTTTTTAAACAGTATGGCCTCGTATTATTAGTGGTCTTAATTGGCATGGGTATGAGTAGCAATGCCATTTTGCGCTTGCCTGAGCCACGTATGCGCTTTCATCTTTTGTTACTGAGCATGCCTTTTGTCGCACGTTTTTCAAAAGGCATGAATACAGCCAGATTTACCCGAACCCTGGCCATTCTTACCAACAGCGGTGTCGAATTATTAGAGGCATTAAAAATATCCAGCCAGGTATTGACCAATAATGCTATGCAGAAAGCTGTGGAAATAGCCTCTCTTAAGGTTAGGGAAGGGCAGAGCTTAAACAAGGCAATGGAAGCCAGCGGTTTATTTCCTCCCGTGACTATCCATTTAGTAGCCAGTGGAGAAGCCAGCGGGCAGTTACCTAAAATGTTGGCCAGCGCCGCCGATGATCAAGAGCGCGATATACAAGCCCTGACAGAAATGACTTTGGGTTTGTTCGAACCCATCTTGATTCTGGTTATGGGTTTGGTAGTGCTGGCTATCGTTTTAGCGATACTATTACCCATTTTTGAAATGAACCAGCTTGTTAAATAGAGGCTGTTACCAATAAATACAACACTGTAATAATAACGTCATTTTTGTTTTTTACTCTTATCTATTTACGCTCGGCAGCGGCTGAGGCTTACTTTTAACTTAATGGTTTATTTAACTATGTCCGATAAAAAACACCGGGGTTTTACCCTGATTGAAGTCATGATTGTTGTGGTTATTCTGGGGATTTTGGCTTCCATCATCGTGCCAAAAATCATGGGTAGACCTGATGAAGCCAGGGCAACCCGAACGCTACAAGATATAAGAGCGATTACAGCAGCACTGGACTTATATCGCTTGGATAATTACAGCTATCCAACAACCGAGCAAGGACTGGAAGCTTTGGTGACCAAGCCGGCCAACTTGCCCCAAGGAACACACTGGAAACAGGGCGGTTACCTTGATCAAATGCCACAAGATGCTTGGGGAAAACCTTATTTTTATCTTAAACCCGGAATACATGGCGAGTTTGATCTTTATTCTTACGGTTCCGATGGAATTGAAGGTGGAACCGAAGCAGGTACAGACATTACTAACTGGGCCAAAAAGTAAGCGTGGCTTTAGTTACGAACTTAGCGGCTAAAGCCATTTCAACAAGAAATCTGGTAAATGACGGCTATTGCACCTGCCGACCTGCATTGGATAGTGAGTTATAAATGTATATTTCTTTGATGGCTGGGTGTCTTACGTGGATAAACTGATTTTATTGGGATGAACAAAATCAAAGGTTTTACCCTGATTGAATTACTGATTGTTTTGGTTTTAATAGGCTTGATAACCGGTATGGCGATGTTGTCGATGGGAACAGCAGATCCGCATGATCAACAAAAACTTGAAGCGGATCGCTTGTTTAAGCTTCTTGAATTGGCCACTCAAGAAGCCATTGCCAGAGGTGATATTCTGGGATTGGAATTATTTAACCACGGTTATCGGTTCACGGTTATAAAAAAACAAAAATGGCAGCCAGAAACTACCGACATGGTTTTTAGAGCGCGTGAGTTGATGCCGCAAATGTCATTGGCTTTTACCATGCATCAAGAGACTGTGGTTTTAAAAAATCAGTCTATCGAAGGTGTTGATCCAATGCCTCAGATTATTTTGACACCGGATGGTGATATGGAATTGTTTCAAATCAGCATCACCATGCAAAATAGTGATAGCACTTTTTTACTGAGTAACACTCAGCATGATGGCTTAGTCATAAGTAGCCAAGATAAGTCATGAACAAAGCGCATGAAAATAAAAAACCGAATGGCTTTACCTTGCTGGAAGTGTTGATTGCCTTGGCTATACTGGCCATCTTGATGGTCAGTGCCATCAAGATTACTTCGGATAATATTAAAAACTTATGGTTTTTGGAAAACAAAACCTTGGCAGCCATCGTTGCCAGTAATCATGTCGTGCAATTACGACTGGATAAAGATAAGCCCGAAAAACTGGATGGTTGGGATGAAATGGCAGGCCGACGCTGGTATTGGCAGATTAAACGTGGTTTTTCAAATATAACAGGGGTCTGGCGGTATCGGATAGAGGTGTTTTTAGAAGGTGATAAAGAACCACTGTTTGGTCTGTTCAGTGACATCAGTAAAAGTTAATGAAGCGTTGCCATGCGTGTAAAGTTCGTCCTGCAAAAACGATGACTATAAAGGAGGCATCGGTTAAATTTTCCGAACAACAAGGCTTCACTCTTCTGGAAATCCTGATAGCGTTGGCAATTTTTGCCATCATGTCGATGATGGCTTATGCCGGTTTGGCCGCAATATTAGACGCTCGTGCAAGCACCGTTCCCAGAGCTCAACAACTAGCTGAATTGCAAACCACTTTATATTTACTGAATGAGGATTTAAATCAGGTCATAAATAGATCCATTAGAGACGAATTCGGTACAGTCGAGCCCGCTTTTTCGGTCGGTCGTGGTAATGAAATAGTGGTGTTTACCCGCACGGTACCCTCTTGGTCAACTAATGCAGGTGAAAGCAGTTTGCTAAGAGTCAGTTACAGTTTGGAACAAGATGTTTTATATCGACAAGTTTGGAGCCTGCCAGACAGAACTCAGCAAACAGAGTACCGGCGTCGAAAACTCATGACTGCAAAAAGCGTGTTATTAAAACAATACAATTTAAGCTCACAAACATGGGAGCCATTTACCGGTGGCGGTGGAATGCCTACAGCACTTGATATTAGTTTTAACCTGGATGGCTTGGGCACAATTCATCGTTCATTTTTAATAAACCAATGAAGGTAATTAAAGCCAAACAAGTAAAAGCTCAAAAAGGTATTGCCCTGATTACTGTTATGTTGGTACTTGCAGTGGTTACTGTCGCCTTAGTATCCATGTCCAGTGACAGGCAGATGGATATTCGTAGAACAGAAAATCAGCTACGCTCAACACAAGCATGGGAATATGTTTATGGTCTTGAGGCGTGGGCAGCTAATCAGCTTAAACTTGATGTTGATAATAACAAATACGATGCCTTAACCGATCAATGGAGCAAACCGCTAACCCTCAAGCCAACCCTTGAAGGTAATGTAAAAGCCGATATTATCGAACTACAAGGTAAAATCAACCTGAATAATCTGCTGGTTGACGGTCAACCCAGTGATGAAAATGTGCAACAATTAAAGCGCTTATTTACCTCTCTGGAAATAAAGCCCGAGTTGGTGGACGCTATGTTGGATTGGATCGATGCAGATATGGATATCAGGTATCCAAACGGTGCAGAAGATGAAACCTATACCCGCTTGCTCCCCCCTTATCGCAGCGCCAATGTTCCGTTTGCAGAGGTGAGTGAATTATTACGGGTTCAAGGCATAACCCTAAAGGATTATAAAAAATTGATACCGTATATCTACGTTGCTGATACTTACGAGCCCATAAATATAAACACCGCCAGCCCAGAAGTATTAAGGACTTTAGCGCCCAATATAAAAAAAGATGAGGCAGAATCCATCTATAGAGCCAGTGGCAAACCTTTTGCAAAAGTGGATGAATTCTTAAAAGATGAAGCCATGAAAGGCATTAGTGTCAACAAAGCAAATTTAAGTATAGACAGTCATCATTTTTTATTATCAGGCTACATCGATATGGGCAAAAACAGCTTGCTATTTCAGACACAATTATCACGAAGTACCTCAGGTGAGGTTAAAGTGGTCAAACGCTTACGCAGGAGTTTAATCAATGGCTGAAGCTATTGTCGTCAGGTTGATTAACCAACAAGATTTAATCGTACAATGGTTGTTGGCAAAGCCCTCATGGTCTCCTGAAATACAGCAAGGCAATTTGCAGGCGTTGGCAAAAAGCATTGATAACAGCGCCGTTATTTTGTTATTGCCGGCATCTGAAGTATTACTGTTGGCAATAGACCTTCCGGTTAAGAGTAATAATCAAATTAAAAAAGCACTGCCCTTTGCCCTTGAAGAATTGTTGGCTGACGAAATGGAAACCTACCATTTAGTTTGGCATCGCCAAGCGAAAGGTCAAGTTTATGTCGCTGCTATTAACCGAGAAAAATTTAAAGCGTGTTTGGCAAGCTTTCAAGAGTACGGCATTAAATTGGATAGTGTTTACTCTGAAACCTTATGTCTGCCTTATCAAGAAAACAGTTGCTCTTTGCTTATTGACCACCAAAACGCTATTTTAAGGACAGGTCAATGGCTGGGTGGGGGGATTGAGGTAGAGATGTTGCCGATTGTTTTGGACAAAATACGGCTTGATAATCCAACTCTGGCTAGTTTACAGTGTTGGTCGGCTAGCGAGCCTACCCAGTGGTTGTCAGAATTACCTTTCAATCTAACCCACCATACAACTTATCCGTCTTTATTGCTCTTGGAGTCGGCGGTTACAAAACTGACTGGCGAGTTAAACTTGTTAACGAGTGATTTTGCCCAAAAAAACACGCAGCTTGTACATTGGAAAAAATGGCTGCCTGCACTGGCTATTATCCTTATAACGGCGCTATTACAAACCGGCTTATTTCTTAATAGTTATTGGCAACAAAAAACGCAGTTGGCAAGCCTTGAAACCCAAATATTAAGTTTGTTTAAACAAACTTTTCCAGAGGTAAAACGAATTGTTAATATCAAGGTACAGGCGGATCAACAATTAATTGACCTTCAAAAGCAGAGTACAGGCAAAGACAGTCCTTTTATGTCACTTTTATATCAAACAGGGCAGGTGTTAAGCGTCAATCCCGGTTTCGAAATGCGACAACTGGATTATATCAACGACAGTTTACAAGTTCAGTTAATCGCACCGACTATTAGCCAAGTAGAACAAGTCAAGCAACAACTGGAAAGCAGTAATCAGTTGTCAGTAAAAATACAATCTGCAGAAGCAAACCAAAAAGGTGTGGAGGTGCATTATGAAATTAAACAAAAATGATCTACTACAGCGTTTACAAGAACTGTCGCCAAGAGAACGCGTATTATCGGTTGCTACGCTTGTAATTATTGTTTTTTATGCGCTTTATTTATTAATTGTTGCACCGATTGCCACTGATAAGGTTTTGCTGGCGCAGAAAATTAAGGCCCAGCAGCAAGCCTTTCAGTACCTAAAAAAAATCAGTGCAGATGTCACTGAATTACGCAAAAATCAGCAGAGCAGTCCGCTTAAGCAAGAGGGGCAATCGTTAATGTCTGTTGTTGATGTAAGCAGTGTAGAGTTGCAAATCAAACCCGCTATTAAACGTGTCATACCGGAGGGTGTTGATAACGTCACCGTATGGTTGGAAAATGCAAACTTCGATCAATTAAGTGTTTGGTTGGCAGTGCTGGAAACCAAGCATGGCATCACAGTAAGCCAGATAAGTATAACCCGTGAACCCGTCAATAAAGGGCAGGTCAGTGCAAAAATAGTGCTGAGTAATTAGAAGGTTATATCAGGTGGGAAATTTTTAACAGTACACCAATAATCAAGGTGGCTTGCAAAAAACCGGCACCAATAATCCAGCTCGTCAAGTCGGCTTTGCTTTCGGCAATCAAACGTCTTGTATCGGCTCTAAGTAGTTCTATGTCATGCTTTAGCGTTGTTTCAAGATCTTTCATGTCTCGCTTTGTTGCAACATCGTCTAAATGGTAATCACGCCTTGCCTGTTCTAAGGTACTGTCTATCACGTTGAGTTGGAGTTCGGTTATAACTTGTGCTTGTTCATCGGTAAAACCGGCAGATTTAAGGCGATTAGCAAAATGTAATGTATCAAAAGTAATTGAGCTCATGGATTGGCTTCTTAATCTTATATTAAAATAATGTACCTTAATAAGCCGTGATTATCGCTCTCAAAAGAATTTTTGCAACATAAATATATGCTTGCTTTGACTCATGGTTTGTACTTTCTGTTATTACATTTTAAGTGGTTACCGTAAATGTAATAGCTTTCGATAGGATAGATAACTGACCAAACCAATCATTACGTTAACTTAAGCTAACCAATCAGGCTTCGAGCGGGGTCTCAAATTCATTAGTGTCATTAAATTGGGTCATTTGATACTTTGACATTAAGTAGTTTTCAAGCCATCTATTAATATCATTATCTTTATAAACCAATGCATCGGGAGTTTGCAATAAACGTTGGCGCAGTAAAGGATGCGATAGTACTAACAACTCAATATCAGCCATACCTACAAATTTGTCAGGATGCGCGTTGCCAGTATTAACAATCTTAAAAAGCTGTTGTTTTTTTAAACCCAAATTCTCGTTAAATTCTTCCCTAAACTCAATAAACAAAGGTAATAAATCACTGCCTGTGCAGCCACTATCCGTTAAGCTTTTCATGCGATCTAAAAGCGTGTTGATAGCAAAACGATAAAGTTCGGATTCCCTTACAAAAAGACGCGTAGCGACAGACTGGATACCATTGCGGTCTTTATTATTTAAGCGCATGGAAACAATGTATTTTTTATCGCTCGTCGTAAGTTCTTCAACAGACATAATTCTAATTCAGGTTATAAGTGTTCAGCTTATATAGTTTATGGTTGGTTAAATATAAGCTAACAATGTTACAGCTATATAACAAAGCCTACATTTAATGAAAAATTAATAAAAGCGAGAGGGTTGTCGGTTTAAATTGGCAGGTTTATGCGATAAAAAATAACAAATATGAAAAAAATAGCCAAATGTAATACATTTCTAGATATTGTAACTAGCTTGTAACGTAAACGTAGACTTTGCCATGAAATAATTACAAACAGTTGAGGTGCATAAGAAACGGATGTTCATCAGAACCCATGCAAGAAGCAATGCACAGCCATGCTAAACAGTAAGAAGGTACTTTTAGTATGGGGCAACAAAAGGATTGGCGTTGGTAAATAAGTTAAGGAGTGGAAGTAAATAAGAGGGATGCAAAAAATTCAATGCACTGAATGATGGGGCTTTATTCATTACTGTTTAAATGGGTCTGTTACGTTTGAATAGTCGCAAATCAATGGTTGTAAAAGATACAGCTAAAATATTTTTTAATTAAAGTGAGAGATAAATGAAAAGAAATTTAATTTTAGGTGCGGCTATTACCGCGACCTTATTAGCGGGTAACGCACAAGCAATTAGCGTTGATGGAAATAGATTCCCTATTTTTGATACAAGTGCTCAAGGTGATACCCGTGTGGTTTATTTGTCAGGTGCTTCTGCTGCGGGTACTTTTCTTGAAAAAGTATTTACGGGTACCGGTGTTGCGGCTGATCAAATATGTGATGTGACCAAGCCAATCTGGAAATTTAAAGATAATATAGATGGTGCCACTCAAAAAGCTTATTTATGCACGCAATCAACAACAGCAAAGGGTTTAACATTGCCGAATGATAAAGCTAACTTATTAATTTTTAAACGTGATGAAGGTGGTTCTGGTTACGGAGTTGCTCCGATCATTGCTGAAGCGAAAGGCGATAATGCTGGTGCGGCTATTGAGTTTATGAAAGTTAATTCAACAAACTGTTCAGGGGCAACGACTGCAGTTGTAGGTGCATTATCATCTATTACTTGTAATTATACTTCTGGCGAAGCTGGAAATAATGATAAAGTTATTCCTGATTTTGGTATTTCTGACGTCGATCCAGGCGCATTTAAAGGACAAAATGCACCATTAAAAACTGATGGCGTCACTTTGTTTAGCGATGTAACTGCATCCGATGTTTCACTGTTGACGGTAGTACCAGGTGCTGCGGTTGTATTTGGTGTGCCAGCAACCATGCACTTATACAAAGCCTTACAAGGTGCGCAATTGGCAATGGGTACTATTCCAACATCTGGCAGAAACAATACCAATACAGCAGATGTAACCTGTGCTATTGGTGATGTTATTAACCAAGTTTGTATGCCTAGTTTGTCAAAACAAGAAATTGCAACCTTGATTAAAGGTGATTGGGCTAACTGGGATAAGTTGAAAGTTGTTGTTGGTGGTGTAAGTACTGGTTTGGCAGCATGGGCAACTGTAAATCAATCAGCTGATGCGCCAGCATCAGCAGTTACGCATATCTGCCGTCGTGAAAATGGTTCTGGTACTCAAGCGCAAGAAAATAATTTCGCGTTAAATTATCCTTGTACAACGGCATCCGGCCAAACTGCTCCAGCATCAGGAAATGACGGGATTAATGGTAATACAAATAATAAAACTGAATCCAGTGCTGTCGCGTTGATTCATGAAAACTCAACCGCAGGTCGTGTAACGGCTTGTTTAAAAGACTTGAACTTGGGAGTCGATACGGCCGCTGATGGCTTTACAAATCCTTACTTGTCTGGTGTGCGTTGGGCAATTGGTGCGCAATCGTTAGAGAAAAAAGACGTTAACTTTGAATTTGTAAAAATCAATAATATTGCCCCTTCTTTGTCTAATGTTGTCAAAGGTTCTTATTTGGATTGGTTTGAAAATACCTTTCAATATAATACTAATCATGCAAAATTTACGACTGATAACGGTCTGAAATTGACTATAGATGCGATTATTAAAGCGGCATCAGTACCTGCAGTTATGGGTGCCCTGAATACTGGTTTTACACATGGATTTGGTGATGGTGCTTATTTGGCTAACCCTAAAGCTAATACACCAGTAGCAACTGGTATATATGACTCAAGCTTACCGATTAATCCATACTCACACACACCATCAGCTTCTGTTGCATTGGATAACTGTCGTGCTCCAGTAGCTTATAACAATTCTGCTGTAGGTTTGTAAGATTTAAGCTAATTAAAGTTCAGGGTAATTTTGAACTAGGGTAAGGCAATATCTCATTAAAAAAACCAATCGTCGCAAGGCGGTTGGTTTTTTTTTGCGTTCTATTTTTGATGGTTGCCAAGCCTCTATTGTTTTCTTGTTAATCAGGCATTGCAGCTGTTGTGCCTGGGTTAGCGTCTGGGGAGAGTTGTATCATGAAAATTGTATAAGCTTAAAAGTAAGCCATTCAAATTCATAGCTTTTAAACAAAAATATCTCATATTGCTTTGTGAGCATTCAACCTTAAACAGGGTCAATTGAAGAAGAAACACACCCGGTTAAACCATAAGCAGGCTCAGTTAAAAGCGTAAGGTATTTTATAGAGGTGCAACCAAACTAGCTATGAGCTCCTTATGAGTCACTATTATTGAGAGTGGCGGTAGTGATTTTGTAAGTCAGTAGAGGCTTTAGTGCGCCAATATAAAAGATAATGGTTTGGTGCGGGTTGATTATGTAGGAGTGGCTTTAGCTACAATTATCGTGGCTAAAGCTACTCCTACATTAAGCGACATGGCCAAACTCTTAACCCATCTTCGTCACTTTTTTGCGAGAAATCGTCTTTTTCGGCCCTTTTGGCAATCAAAAATATATAAAACCCTTTAAAATCAGTGGCCTTCTTTTTAAGATGCCAATGTAGTGCCATCCATTTTAGATGAAACCTGCCTTGGACTGAGATTCGGTATAGGCTAGGCCTATGTATATTTTAAAAACAAAAACCAAATCCACGCCAGATGGCGGCAGTTCCTTCACCTATCGAATCGTCGAGTCCTTTCGTGTTGGTACGCTGGTCAAGCAACGCATCTTACTTAATCTGGGCAAAGACTTTGACATTGAGCAGCCGCATTGGTCGTTGCTTACCGCCAGAATTGATCA
>JAPLRP010000066.1 GCA_026399095.1 Methylococcales bacterium
ACACTATTGGCAGGGGTGCTGGAATGTATATCATTCCAACACCCCTGCCTCACGGCGAGTGCGGGGTTTGGGGCAGAGCCCCAATTATAAAACAGGGGGTTTTTGCAACCATCTTTACGCGGATTACCACCGCCGCTAACAATTTCTCGTCTTAAAGGTTTTTCTACAAATAAACCGAGTTGATAAAGTTGTAGTTCGTTGGCGCGGTTGTTGAACTGAACAGGACCGTTACTTCGATCAGATGGATTTGAAGGGTTAAATGTAAACCCTGGTGTTAGCCACCCTCCCATATTGAAATTATAAGTATCTAAGCCAGTAAGTTGATTTAAGTCCTCTCCAGTTAGTTCTTTTATCAAGCCCATGGCTGAATCCAGAGCAAAGCTGACATTTGGATAGCTACCCAAAAAAATGCTCGCCGACAATAAAATGCATAGCTATTTTCTGAGAAGAGGCATTGCTTTTAGATTTGCGTATGATTTGACCACTCGCCTATGATTACTTGAGGTTATGTTTTTATTAGATCGCTTCAATATGGGCCATTAATAATTATTATATACCGCTCATAGTCAATTAATTTTTAATATTAAATGGATCTACTATGAAAACAAAAATCCAAAAAAATCATAGTGATATGTTTATTTAATGCATCTAATGTAACTAAAATTCGTAAAATTTCAAACAAATAGTTTACTATCGATTCGATATTATATAATATCATGGTGCGTTAATGTTTTTAACAGCACCATTTTTAATCGTTCTTCAGTAACTTTCAAATTGACTTTATTTATGGAGAAAATACATGAATCAATTCACTCCGCTCAATTTTATTAATATCAAAAAAACCAAGGTATTTGTTTCTTTTTTATTATGCATTCCATTCGCATCACTATCACAGACACAAGAAACACAAGCATCTGTAATAAAAAACTGCCATTATTTACAGATAGTTGAGGGGGCTTCTGGCTATGGGAAAAATATGAATTGGCAAAGTCTGGCTAAATACTCGGCCCTAACTAAAGCTGATAAGTTGGGTGCTAGCCACCTTGTATGGGAGCGCTTTGATCCTGTTGGAGCTTTTAACGGTATTGCCGTAGCAAAAGCTTATAACTGCGATTCATAACTATGTCTTTTTAACCTGAATCTTCCCAGTTTTTAGGGGGGATGCAAGGGCATGTAGGGGTATATTTAAATGGGTTTGCTACATTCAACGCAAACCTTATCAAAAATAGCCACAAGCCAGTAGTTAAGGCAATTCACCTTTCCAATTTCTGGGAAATTTCAGTTTTTAACTAGAATAGATTCGATAGTTATAGAAGACACTTATAGATTTTTAATAAATTTAATTGATATGAGGCCTAAAGAGAATCTCATAATATAAAGGTTATTAGGCAAACTTCATTTTAAATTTATTTTTTCCTAAACTATAAAAAATTTTAATTATTGAAACGAGTTGTATGCTTTATATTACTTTTTAAGCGCTAAAAAAATAATGTTGTTCATGCTGGCAGTAATTATCTGTCTCATAAGATTGTGATTAATTTATTTCGAACATAACGATTCAGCACGTTTACCATCCGGAGTTATTTTTCCATCTGTATTAACATGCCATCTAAAGCGAAGTTGCATGCTTTTATTCATTAAAAAGGCTCTTTCAACATCGTATTGGTCGTCCTCTTTATAAACTTGCCAGCCTAAATCACGTTGTGATCTTATTTTTATTTTGTCTTTTAATACTTCGTCAACGGATAAATTATCGATGCAAGTTGAATTTTTGACTATTTCTTCGGCTTTGATTTCATCAAATTGTGCATAAGCATTATTGATAGCCATCAGTAAATAAAGTAGTGTAAAACAAAAAAATCTCATAGTTTTTCCAACAGATTAAAAATGTCTACTGATAAAAAAATAACTATTAAAAATTATATCCTTGCTGATCATGCTGGTTAATGTCTAACCCACCCGTTTCTTCTTCTTGTGACACACGAATTCCAATAAATTTGTCGATCAATTTAAATAAGATATAACTAATAAAAGCACTCCAAATGACAGTTATCACTATGCCAAATAATTGGATGGTAAGTTGATTAAATATACCTTTATCACTCACAATTCCAATACCGCCAAACCATTCATCAGCAAATATTCCAGTTAATAACGCGCCCAGAATTCCACTAATACCATGCACAGGAAATACATCGAGTGCATCATCAATCAGTAGATATTGTTTGATTAAATAAATCGAATAAAAACAGGCAATGCCTGCAATACAGCCTATTAAAATGGCCCCGAAAGGGGATACGAAACCTGCGCCGGCTGCAATCATTCCAAGCCCTGCTACCATTCCAGTCATTGCCCCTAAGACACTCGGCTTTCCAAATTTAATCCAATCCATTACTATCCAAGTAATAGAGGCAGATGAAGCACAAAGATGGGTAGACAACATTGCCATTCCAGCAGAACCATTAGCCATTAGTGCGCTGCCCGCACTAAAGCCATGCCAACCAACCCACAAAATTCCTGCTCCCATCGCAGTCATTGTTAAATTATGCGGCATTAATGGGGTTCTTGGAAAACCCCTTCTGGGGCCTATCATGATTGCACCAATCAAAGCGGCAATGCCCGCACTACCGTGAACAACAATGCCACCTGCAAAATCCATAACGCCAATTTCTGCTAACCAACCATTACCCCAAATCCAATGGCACACAGGCACATAAACCAGTAATTCCCATAATGCACAAAAAAGTAATAAAGGGAAAAATCTAACTCTTTCTACCAATGCACCCACTATCAAAGCGGGGGCAAAAATAGCAAATGTCATGTGGTACATTGCGAATACAGATTCGGGTAAGTTACCGACTAATTTATCAGCATTCATTTCAAACAAACCAAATTGAGAAATGCCACCAATAACGGATTGTAAATATCCGCCATTAGTCAATGCAAGACTGTAGCCTGCAAGTGCCCATATTAATGAAATGAGAGAGGTGATAGAAAAACAGGCCATGATGACAGAAAGTACATTTTTGGAGCGTACGAGTCCTCCATAAAATAAAGCCAGACCAGGTAATGTCATGAATAGTACTAATCCAGCTGATGTTAATATCCATGCTGTATCAGCAGAATTTAACTGATCATCCGCAAAACCTATATGAGGTATTACATAGAGTATTATTAATTGAATTATTTTTTGCATAATATTCTCGATATTTGATTACTGTTGATTGTTAACAAACTCTGTTAATAAGTGATCATTAAAAATCTTAAATGCTTTTATTTTTCTTCTTTAGATTCTATGCAGTCAGTTTATAAATTATTGATCAGTTTAGAATTACATTATTGGATAACAGTATAGCCCACTTAATATCGAATCACTATTATTAATTCAGGGATAGTATTTTTGATAGTGAAAAAATATGACTATCTTGTCACTTGTTGGATGATTTTTTGCTGCTACTTAATTTAAACCGCTATTAAGTATAGAAGATTATCACTTTTGCTAAAATGCCAGAATAATATCCATGGCAAATTCTAATTGATTATTTTTAGTTTGATTGTCGTAAGTATTAATTTTTGAATTAGCCCAGTCATAACGAATTTCTGGACGCAGGGAAAACCAGTCTCGGAGCTTCCAATTTAAGCCTGTGGTTAATTCAAAATAATTTCCGGGGGTACCCATATTAAGACGGGTACCCTTATTGTCGCAAAACCATTCTCCGCGAAATCCGGCTGATACCGTATCAGTTAGATCATAAAATAAATATTGGTTTATTCCGTACCAATAAGAATTACTAATATTTTGATTAGGTTGAACTTGATATCCAAAATCATGTTGGAAAGCGTATTGTAATTTGTTGGTAATGCTGTGAGATAAAACAAAGCTGTACATCGTTCTATTCGTACTTGACGTATTATTTAGGTTATTTGAGTTACCACTGATAACAGACCAAGAAACACTATCAGTAGCGTCATCATTAGTCCATGACAAGCCGCCAAGAAAATTCCAGTTAGCTAGATTTTCATTAAAATTATCCCAACCAGTTACTGTGCCTGCGTTTAAGGTGAATGCATCATTTAAGGCATAGTTAACTAAAATACCTGTATGAGTAAAAGGTTCACCATATTGCATGGTATATGAATGTGAGTAAAAGAAGTTATTTGGTGCTGTTACAACTTCATTACCAATGATTGTATAAAAATGTCCAATTTTAGCTGATACGCCATGACTAAAAGGGGCAAAAACTTCCAAATAGGCTTGTGGTATTGCAATATCATATTGCTGTGGGTTGTTATTGGTAATTAAATTTTTATCCCAACCATTTGCTTGTGTAAATTTACTATCTGATCCATACATAAAATCCATTCTTCCACCAAAATTCCAATGATTGGTTTCTAGATCGATAGATCTTTGTAAAAAAAGATTGAGCTGATTGAGTTGTAATTCACCACTGCAACGTCTTTCAATATTTAATCCCCAGCTACTACTTTAGTCCTCAAGTAATTCAGGGAATTCGGCTGTAAATCCACTTCCTAAACGCGAGACAAATTCGGTATTTAAAAGACTGGCACTCCTCTGTTATCGTGGGAAGC
>JAPLRP010000015.1 GCA_026399095.1 Methylococcales bacterium
TTGTTAAAACGTACCGCGTGCTTTGTTGAAAAACAAAGTTTGGGTGTGGAGTGCCACCCAAAGCAAACAGATATTCTGTATGCGTAAAACTAGACGATTAATAGCGATATGTTCGAATTATTACTATTTAATGTTACTCAATATAAATCTCTTATCAGGGGGCGCACGCAAGGCCCCCCTGACATTTAAGCAGATTGATTAACCCTCTTTTCTCACGTCATTAAAATAAAGTGTTGCGCCAATAACAGCTACTGGTCCAATAATAATATTTACTACCGGAATAGTAAGCCCCATAACAGCGACTCCGCCAAAGCTTAACGCCCCAATGCGTATGCTTTTAACCAACTGCTTTTGCTCGGAAAACAATATGCCTGCATTTTCCAGTGGATAGGCCATATATTCCAAGGCCATACCCCAAGCACCAAACAAGGCCCATAAAAAAGGTGCCAGTACATTAACACCTGGAATAAAAGACAATACTAATAAGGGCAAAGCTCGGCTTAACAAGTAACCGGCACGTTTTAATTCCGCAAACATCACCTTAACTAAAGATTGCTCTTCAATTTCTTTAGCTTCTCCGTTTATCAGCACCAAGGTTTTAGCGGATAATTTGCCGTAAAAAGGTGCCGCAAGTAAATTTGCCAATACCGTGAAGGTAAAAAAACCGGCAATAAAGAAACTAATAAAAAACAAGGGCCATAAAACCCAGCTTAACCAATGTAACCAGCCAGGAATAAACTGATTTATCAAATCAGAAATATAATAATAACCCAGCAATAAGGCAACGCTATATAAAACCACATTAATTAAAACCGGAATTATAATAAACGTACGTAATTGGCTACTCGCTAATAACTTCAAACCTTTAAACAAATAACCTATTGCTAGAGCCGGATTATTACCTTTCTTGTCAAATATCATCTTATGCCTCTCATGCCTTGCTCAGTTGGATTTAATACGACACCACGCTCGGTAACTATCGCTGAAATTAATTCAGCCGGCGTTACATCAAATACCGGATTCCAAGCACTGACTAATGACCCTGCTTTATTATAACAAGCAGGCAATAATTCATTTTGATTGCGTTGTTCGATTTCTATCTGATCGCCATTTTGAATGGCCCAATCAATAGTTGTTGTCGGAGCAACGACCATAAAATTAACGCCGTGTTGTTTAGCTAAAACGGCCAAAGAATAAGTACCTATTTTATTGGCTGTATCACCATTCGCAGCAATCCTGTCGGCACCAACAATAACCCAATCAATAGCTCCAGACTTCATTAACCATGCCGCCGCCGAATCCGCTAGTAAGGTAACGGGAATTTCATCTTGTGCCAATTCCCAAACAGTCAATCTTGCGCCCTGCAACCAAGGTCGGGTTTCTCCGGCATAAACGTTTAAAGACTGTCTTTGAGTAGCGCTACGAATAACGCCCAGTGCAGTTCCATAACCACCGGTAGCCAAAGCGCCAGTATTACAATGAGTCATAACACCTTTTACCCCTGCCAAAAGATCAGCACCCAATTCGCCCATTTTAATGTTGGCGGCAATATCGTCCGTATGGATTTTCACGGCACACTCAATAAATGCCAATGGGGGATTGGTTAGCGACTGGCCCAGTAAGGCTTTCATTTGCTCCAATGCCCAAAACAAATTAACGGCAGTGGGTCTGGATTTTGCCAACTGCACAATATCGTCCGCTACTTTTTGTTGCCAGTTTGCAGGCGTCACTGCAAAATGCTGAATAACAGAAAGCGCAACACCATAAGCAGCGGCTATACCAATAGCGGGGGCGCCCCTAACTCGCATAGTGGCAATGGCTTCAAAAACGCCAGCCGCATCATTATAATCATCATACACCAATGTATCCGGGAGTTGCCGCTGGTCTAGTACATTTAAGGAATTGCCTGTCCATTGTAAGGCTTGTACAGATTTTTTAGTTTGCAGAGTCATTATTTAATAAAACCTAAGGGTAAAAAGTTATAATTTGGTTACTGGACACTATAATCGGTTGCTGATGAAACCCATCAATCGCAAACGATCATGTCAGATACATTAAGGCAAGACCATAACACACAGGAACTCCATGATAGTCGATACCCTCATTCATGCTCGCTGGATTATACCCGTTGAACCGGAATCCGTAACCTATGAACACCATAGTTTGGTGATTGATAGTGGCAAAATCATTGATTTACTGCCTACTGATCAAGCCAAACTAAAATATCAGGGAAAGACCACGGAAAACCTGGAAAATCACGCCTTACTTCCGGGCTTAATTAACTGCCATACGCATGCCGCTATGACTCTTATGCGCGGTATTGCTGATGATTTACCACTAATGGATTGGCTACAAAACCATATTTGGCCGTTAGAACAAAAATGGATGAGCGAAGCCTTTGTTAAAGACGGTACTGATTTAGCAATAGCCGAAATGATTCTGGGTGGCACCACCTGCTTTAATGATATGTACTTTTTTCCAGACATCACTGCGGGGCAAGTTATTCATCATGGTATCCGTGCAACAGTCGGAATGATCGTTATCGATTTTCCATCGGTCTGGGCTCAAAACGCTGATGACTATATTGAAAAGGGGTTGGCTCTGCATGAGCAACTCCGTCACTCCGACCTTTGCACAACCGCCTTTGCACCACATGCCCCTTACACAGTATCTGATGAACCCTTGCAAAAGATCAGAACCCTGGCTGATGAGCTGGAATTACCGATACATATCCATGTTCACGAAACCTTACACGAAGTTGAAGAGGCCACAGCTCAATCCGGACAACGACCATTACAACGATTGCACGAATTAGGCTTGGTCAATCCCTCCTTGATAGCTGTACACATGACCCAGCTAACCGATGAAGAAATCAGTCTGTTTGCAGAATCGGGCGCTCATATCGTGCATTGCCCGGAGTCCAATTTAAAACTCGCCAGTGGTTTTTGTCAGGTTGCCAAATGTCTTGCCGCGGGTATCAATGTAGCCTTAGGCACCGATGGCGCAGCCAGCAACAATGATCTGGACATGTTTGGTGAGATGCGCACTGCAGCCTTGCTAGGCAAAGCTATTGCCGCTGATGCCAGCGCCATTCCCGCTATGACAGCCTTACGCATGGCGACTATTAATGGTGCCAAAGCACTGGGACTAGAAAACAAGTGTGGCTCACTTAGCATTGGTAAAGCTGCCGATGTAATAGCCATTGATTTAAATCATCTGGAAACTCAGCCATTATATTGTCCGGTATCTCAAATCGTTTATGCCGCGAGTCGACAACAAGTGACTGATGTTTGGGTAGCCGGCAAACGCTTATTAAAACAACGCCAACTAACCACCATTAATGTTGATCATTTAAGAGCAAAAATCACTGAATGGCAAAAACGCTTATCAAATTGATCTTGGCAACTACAGTCATCATAACTCAATAATGTGCCACTTAACTGCATTCGAACAATTCTTTTGAAAGAACGAATTCACTGCACTAAATTGTATGCCCAATCCCGTTGAATCAAAAGTTAACGGAATTTTATAGCACTGGCTGTCGCCAACTTAAGCCACAAGTGTTATAGTTAGGCAATAAAAGCTATTGAGTGACTTTTACCTACTTTGAATGGTCAATTTGATTTTCGCGGCTAAAGTGACTCCTTTAATAATCGTTCGAAGTTTATATCTCCCAATTAAGGGCTTTTAAAATAAAAAAGGTTATTCTTGCTGCCTTAGAAGCAATAACTCAGCGTGTAGTCTCTTTTTACAAACAGGAAGGAAGAATATTATGATTGAACTTTTAATTGCAGCCATCGCCGCCGTCGCTTTTTTTCTTTACCTTTCCAAGGTTAAAAAAGAAAAAAAACAAGCTACAAACCCTGCAACTCCAGCTGAAGACATTAAACCTGCTACCCATACCGAAATTAAAAAAGAACCTATAGCCCAATCCAAAACAGTCAACCCCGCTAGCCAAATTCAAAAAGCCTGCACTGACAACGCCCCCCAAGATTCAACACTAAGAAGACACTCACTCGCTCACTTACACATAATGATTGAAGCCATTAATGGTTCACGTCCTGCTGACTCCTCTTTAAGTCGTCATTATGACTCACTAGTTAATACACAATTGGATAATTGCCTAAGCGATAAAACAGCAATGGACCAATTAGTTTGTACCTATGAGGGTTTGAACAAGACTGTCGTCCAAGCTAAACCAGTCGCACCCGCTGCCAAACCAGTCGCAAAAGCAAAGGCAAAAGCCAGCCCAAAAGCTAAAGCAGTTAAATCAGAAAACTTACCCACTGATTCTACTTTACGTCGCCATTACGAATCGATGCTTAGCAACAAATAAAACCCTTTTAGTACTTGATCATAAACAGGATCAAGTTTGTTGTATGGGCTGTACTTTAAGCCCATATAACTTTAGCAGTTATTCAATAAACTAATTGCTATTTGCAAGTCGCTATCACTGCTTGTTTAAAAACATCTACATTACTTTCCAATAGCGTAAAGTTTTCTTTCGCACGAGTAATCGCCGTATAAACCAACTCTCTGGCCACCACCGAACTTTTGGTTTCCGGCAAGATCAATGCTACATGATTAAACTCGGACCCTTGAGACTTATGAACGGTAATAGCAAAAGCCGTTTCCACATCCGGCAAACGCATCGGTGATATCCATAAGATCTTGAGTTCATCCAACGAAGCTTCACTTGGAAAAGCCACACGCAACTTACCCGTTTTATCTTTAAGAGTGATACCGACATCACCATTCATTAAGCCCAAACTATAATCATTCCGTGTAATCATAACCGGCCGGCCTTCGTACCATAGCGTTGGCTTTTGCTTGGGAAACAACCATTGTTCTATCCGCTGGTTCAAACCTTCAACACCCCAAACACCACGACGCAAGGCACATATAATCTTAAAGGTATCAAAAGCATCCAGCACTTCCTTCGCCCATTGGCTATATTGACCAGAATCCGTTGGACGTTTTTTGTCGATAACATGAAGATAATAGCCATAACCTTGATGCTCGTTAGGCTTGCCATTTTTTAACATACCGGCATTAGCCGCTACCAACTGCTTTAAATGGCTATCAGCGGGATGATTTAACACTATTCGTTTCAAATCAGAGTAGGTAGCGCTATCCTTAAAGACAGCTTGAGCCTGCTCAAAGTCACCCTGATTAACCGCCTTGGCAAGTTGCCCAATACCGCTATGTTCACCAAAACGATGACTATAGCGAAGCATCACCGTTTGCTGATTAATGGCCGAACCCGCCATTAAAGGCTCAGCCAGCGCTTCATTCGCATACCAATCAATCCATTCAAGTGTTTGCTTATCATAAGCAACGTCTTCTGCACCCCGACATAAATCACCCATCACCGAACCCGCTTCCACGGAAGCTAATTGATCCTTATCACCCAACAAAATTAATTGGGCAGACGCAGGTAAAGCATCCAACAGCGACGCCATCATTTCCAAGTCAATCATGGAAGCTTCATCCACGATAACAATGTCGGCAACCAAGGGATTATTTTTATGATGCACATAATGCCGAGAGTCATGAACACTCCCCAATAACCGATGCAAAGTACTCGCTTTTTTAGGAATGTACTGTTTAATCTCTTCAGGCATATCCAACTTTACTACCGCCTTGTTGATAGACTCACTAACCCGAGCTGCAGCCTTACCTGTAGGTGCGGCCAACAAAATATTCAATTTCTTGGTGTTGTTCGATTCATCATTAGCCAACTTAATCAACAAGGCCAATAGCTTGGTTAAGGTCGTTGTTTTGCCTGTTCCAGGGCCTCCGGTAATAATGGCGAAACGTGCACGCAATGCCAACACACAAGCAATTTTTTGCCAATCAGTACTTTCTTGGGATTTAGATGCAAACAAATTTTGTAACTGAGACTGTAACTCTTTGGGCAGTTCAGTTCTAACAGGCTTTAATCGCTGCTGAATGGCTAGATTCAGTGTTTGTTGATATTGCCAATATCGTCTTAAATATAAACGCTTGCCCTCCAAAACGAGTGGCGTATTACCCTGCCCCAAACCAACCAGTATTGAATCACTTAAAGCAGCTTGCCATTGCTCAAAGTTATAAACTTTAAGTTCAGATAAAGCCTTAGCAACTTCGTCAATCTCATATTGAGCCTTGTCTTCATTTAAGATAGCCAGTGTCAAACTCGGGTTTTCACAAAGGGCTTTCAAATCAAGAGACACCTCGCCTCGTCCTAATTGATGACTAACTAATGCGCCAGCCCAAAGTACGAGCGCACTTGCCTCAGCATCCTGATCCAATAGAAATCGAACAAATGCCCTGTCCAAATAACTCAAGCAACCTAACTTGATCCATTGATCAACACTTTTAAGAACGGCTAAGTGCGGCTTCATAAGATCGCCTGCTTATTGATCGAATTACAAAACAGCTGATCTAAACCCTCAATCAAAGCCTTGGGTGGCTTATCAAACATTCGACCACCCAATGAACTGTTTGAGCCGCGTAAAAACAAGTAAAGCGCTCCACCCACATGAGTATCGTAATCGTAATTTTCACCCAATCTTACTTTCAACAACCGATGCAACGCTAACAAATACAGGGCATATTGCAAATCATAACGCTTAGCCAGCATGGCTGTTTCCATTACTTCGTATGTATAAACATCATCATGACTGCCAAGACCGTTGAATTTATAATCGACAAGGTAATATTGCTGCTTATAAACAAAGACCAAATCAATAAATCCTTTCAACAAACCATTCACTTGATCCGGCAACAAACCGGGCCGAGATTTACCACCAAACGTAAATTGGGTGATCAGTTGATCAACCTCCGAAACATTAACATATTCTGCTCCCAGTAAAAACTGAAGTTCCGTTTGATAATCGTCAACCTCAAGAGTGGCTAAACTGGTATCTTCACCCACTAACAACGGCATGGTTAGCCATTGACTTAAGGCCGTAGCAATCATGTCGCGTTTGTCCGCCCAAAGCTTATGACTAAAGATTTTATCGATTAATTGCAAACACAAATCCGGAGCTGCCTGCATTGCTTTAAAACCTTGCTGCCCACATTGATCGAGTAATTCATGGATTAAAATCCCGGGACCGGCACCTCGTGGCAAACCATGAATACCTGTTAAAGGTGTTGTTAAGCTATTAAACGACACATCGGCCTCATCACTTTGTTTGTCATCACTAGCCGTTTCATAGACAAGAGGTGATCGTAACTGCTCTGATTGAAGCAACTGATCATTTTCAATTTTCAACGCACTGTAACTGGCTATCCACCAGTTATCAGTAATCTTGGCGACTGATAAACGAGGCACATCAAGCGCTTCCTGTTGTTGCTTGGGCAAATAACATAATTCATTCGCTTCTGGTAGCTCTGTAATGGCAATAGACTCACAATCGCCTTTAAACTGCTCTAACTTGGCGGCCAACGCATTAACTGCTGTTTTTGGTTCCCAGCCAAGCAAATAACCTATCGCACTTTTATCTAACTGACTGTCTTTGCCACTACCGCTTTTAATGGGCGCAATACCTAACCAACACGCATACTGTGCTCGCGTAATAGCCACATAAAGTAGTCTTAAATCTTCCTGCAGCCTTTCTTTGTCGCTTATTTTTTTTATATTATCGTCTTTGCTTAAATCAATACTTAAGTTTTGGTTTTTATCATGAAAACGATAAAAATTACTATACCGACCATTCACTTCCCTAAAACTACAAATAAACGGCAAGAATACCAAAGGATACTCAAGACCTTTGGATTTATGGATAGTGATAATCTTGATTAAATTAGCATCACTTTCCAACCGAATCACATTTTCTTCTGCCGCTTTCTCACTCGCCGCAATCTCTTCAGCCAAATACCTAATCAAGGCTTGCTCACCTTCCAATTGGCTACTGGCTTGTTGTAGCAATTCAGCCAAATGCAAAAGATTGGTTAAACATCGTTCCCCGTTAATTTCAGTTGTTAAGCGAACGGATAAGTCATAATCATTCATCAGTTGTCGTAAGGTTGGCAAAATCCCATCTTGTTGCCATCGTTGCTGATAACCCAAAAAGCGTTCTACCTGCTCCTCCCAACCCCACTCATCCAAAGTCAGTTGCTGTAATGTCTGATAAGACCAGCCTAACGTTGATGTACTTAAAGCCGCACGCACCTTGCGCTCATTGCGTGGTGCTGCCAAGGCTTTCAGCCAAACCAACAAATCAGAGGCTTCACCGGTTGCATATATAGAATCTCGTTCAGAAAGATAAACGCTGCGTAGCCTTCGGCTTGCCAACGCATTACGAATCACTTTAGCCTCGGTTCCGTTGCGCACTAAAATAGCAATATCAGAAGGTTGTAAAGATTTAAGTGCACCCGTTAGCGATTTAAAACCGGCCTGACCCTGACTTGCCAAATTTAACAAACGCACAATTTCGCTGGCAGTTACATCGGCCATAGTTGCCCTGTACTCCGGCATTCCGACAGACTCCACAGAGGGCCAATGCCACACCGTTAAAGCTGCGGCCGGCTCATCATTAATCACCCACTCGTCATCACGACCTTTAGCATCGACACTGATAAACGGTAAAGGATTTTGATCGGCATTTTTAAAAAGAAACGCACCCTCTGCTTGCTTGTCTCCGACCAGAAAAACCTGATTAACCGCACTCACCAATGCTTTAGTCGAGCGGAAATTTGTCCCCAACGTATAGTGATTACCGGCAGTCATTTGATGCGCTTTAAGATAAGTATAGATATCAGCACCCCGAAACGAATAGATTGCCTGCTTGGGATCGCCAATCATAAAACAACCTAAACCGTTATCTGTTTCTACAGGATACAAGCTGGCAAAAATTCGGTACTGTATCGGATCGGTGTCTTGAAACTCATCAATCAAGGCAATCGGATATTGTTGACGAATCACGTTAGCCAATTGCTCACCGTTATCACCTTGCAAGGCTTTATCCAAGCGCGTTAGCATATCGTCAAAAGTCATCCGCGCTGCTTGCTGCTTTTTTGTCTCGTAACGATGCCTAATCCAATGAATCGCATGCAGCGTGATACTTTCACTCACCTCAAGCTCTTGCGTGTTATGTCTCACCAACCCATCAATCGCTATAAACGCGGCATGCGTCAATTGATCGGCTTTATCTAGATGGGCTTTGATGAAGCCTGATTGTAACTTTTCCTGTCCAAACCTTGCCAGATCATCTATTTTTAAATAACGTCCAAACTGTGCCCATTCATTTAAAGCCGCCAGTTTTTTAAGGAACGTCGCCGGCGCATATTTAACACCGTTTAACCATTTATCCGCCAAAGCCTTATTGAGTAAAGCTTCAATGTCTGACTGATGAGTCAGCCATAAACGCCGCGCCTCTAGTTCCAATTGGCGCCGTTTTTGCTCCCAGTCTTCCCAGTTTTTAAATACCGTTGCTATATCCTCATTAACACACTCAAGCCCCAAAGCTTCTGTTTCAAATAACAAAGGCTTAAGCAACAGCGTCAGTTCTTCCGGCGAACTCGCCAGTTTAAGGGCTGCCTGACAAGCAATGTCTGTTAAGGGATAAAAGAACGTTCGCCAATAATCTCGCACAACTTCATTTAAAAGCTCGGTATCATCCGTATTTACTTCTTGACGAAACAAACTGCCACTATCAAAAGCATGTTGCTGCAACATACGATTACACCAACCATGAATGGTATAAACAGCAGATTCATCCATCCAATTGGCCGCTAACTCTAATTTACGCGCACAAACAGGCCAATCACTAGAACCATAACTTGCTCTCAGCGCCACCAGAAAGTCGTCATGCTCAACCGGCTGACCTCGAAAATAATTAACCGCTTCGGTCAAACGAGCACGAATACGTTCGCGTAATTCTTTAGTTGCCGCATCCGTAAACGTCACCACCAAAATATCGGGCGGTAATAAAACGCTGGCGGCTACCGTAGGCTCTTGACCATGACCAAGAATTAGCCGCACATACAATGCCGCAATGGTATAAGTTTTACCGGTACCGGCACTGGCTTCAATTAATCGTGTGCCTGATAACGGAAAATCCAGCGGATTTAAATGCTTAACCGTCATCATGACTGCTCATCCTGTGGCTCTTGCCGTTTAATATGATTTAAAGCTGACTGATATAACGTCTGCGCCCATGCTTCAAAATCACCTTGAGCCATTAAATGAGTAAAGCTTGGAAAAAAACGAGCCAAATAATCATCGTAAGCCAGTTCGCCCCGCGTCCAATCATCACCTTCATATTGAAAACGTGCCGCTTCCTCGGCTTTATCCGGCGTTACACTTAACCAGGCAAAAGCTGTTTTACAGGCAACCGGCAAGGGCGCTTGTAACCCTAAATACCACCCCTCAACCAGCGCTTCAATTTGCTCGGTTGCCTCTTCCTGAAGCAAGGGCTGTATTTCAAGCACGCAATCCGATGCCATCACCAGCGTTTTTATATTCATCCCCGCCGCACAAGCGGCAAGATGCTGTACCCACTGCAACAACAAATTAGGGTACTTTATTTCACCTTTTTGCGTGAGCAAAGCTTGTGAAATCACTTGAATCAACGCAGTACTTGAAGCCTCTTTAGTTTGTCGCAAGTTAATTAATTCACCGGTTAATTGCACCGTAATACCGCTATCTAAAACAACGTTCAAATCAATAAGCTGTGCCTCCATTTTTACAGACCATAACTGAAGCAACGCTTGATATTGCTGCCAGGTATGCTGGACAGGTTCTGCAATACGGGCATAAGTTGCGGCAGCAAAACCACCCAAAGGAAGTAAACCCCGACGCGCCATTGTCATTTGCTGCTGTTCTAAAAACTCTGGCGTGTTATCCGGCACTTCATTTTGCAAAGCCTCCAGTAAAGCAGCGCCCAACCCATAATTTTCCAAAGCATTAAACGCAAAGGGTTCATTATCTTCACTGGTAATGGTTTCTTGATCAAAGCCAAACTTTAGCGTGGTATGACAGAAGGCTTTTACCGGCGTTTTTAAAAAACGCCCCAACGATTCAAGGCTCAAGGTAAAAGCCTTTTCATAGCCACTCACCGTCAAAGGCATCGATAAATTAACCGCATCTGACGGTGCAAACCATTCCCGAGCATAAGTAAACAAGTGGGGGGCACGCTCTTTTGCCAGATACTTTACGCTAAACGGTTGCAGCGGATGTTCGACGGTTAAGGCTTGTAATAAAGAGGCTTTGTTATCGGCAAGCTGCCATTCCAAAGCCATGGTATCGCGCAATTGACTGACCAGTACCGAAGGCGGGCGTTCACTGTTATCACGAATATTACGACCGACCCAACTGATATAAAGTTGTTGTCGTGCCGAAAGCAACGCTTCCAGAAACAGATAATGATCATCTTGCCTGCGTGAACGATCACCCGGACGATAATGACCACGCTGACTCATAAGATCAAAGCTTTGTGCGGGCTGGCTACGGGGGTAATCGCCATCATTCATCCCCAATAAACAGATCAACCGAAATGGAATCGCACGCATCGGCATTAAGGTACAAAAATTAACTCGCCCACTTAAAAACCGCTGTTGAAGATTAGGCTCGTCCACGGCCGTCAACCAAGCTTCTTTAACCACACACAAGGGTAAAGTATCAGTCTCTGTTAACCCGGCTTGTTCGCAGACTTGTCCCCATGATGCCAAAGAGCGCATCAAGGTCTCCAGTGTTTTTCTATCTCGTTCACCACTGTCCAGCTCAAAAAAATCTTCGAGCAGCAATAATAAGGTTTGTTGCCAAGCAATCGCGTTTAGCGCTTGCTTTAACAGATTGGCATGTTTTTCGAGTGCTTCCAGTAAATGCGCAAGACCACCGATCCATTGTGCTTCCAGTCCGCCAATTTCATCATAAGGTTCAATCGCGTTAAACGCCTCACCACTCCCAACCGCATAACCCAATAACATCCTGCGTAGCCCAAACTGCCAGGTATTGGTTTCCAAATGCGCCGGCATGGCCACCGTTTGTGCGCGTTGCTTGGCATTTAATCCCCAACGGATACCCGCTTCTTCAACCCATTGATGTAATTTTGGAATAGCCGCTTCTTCAATAGCAAAGCGTTGTCTTAAGGCAGGCACCTCAAGCAAGCCCAAAAGCTCACTCACAGCAAAACGTGAATCCGGCAAATTAAGCAAGGTTTCAACGGCAAGCAGTAAAGGATTTTGGCCGCGCTGTTGTTGATCAGCCAAACTATAAGGAATATAACGCTCATCACTTGGCTTGATATTTCCAAACACAGCACGAATATGCGGGGCGTATTTATTAATATCCGGCACCATCACAATCACATCCCGAGGCTGTAAGTCCTTCGTGGTATTAAATCGATCCAATAACTGATCATGTAAAATTTCAACTTCACGTTGCGGGCTATGAGCAATATGAAAAGCCAACGACTCATCAGCAACCTTTAACTTAATCGGCTGCGCAGGCATCGGTTCTAAATCTAGAATCGATTGTTGCAACCGTTCCAATAAACTACCTTGTTCGGGTTCGCAATAATCTTTAAACAAATCAATTTTACTGTCCGGCCAATGCCAATTTGCATAGGCTTGGGTTTCGTCAAAATGATCCAATAAACGAATATAATCACGCCCTTGCTTACCCCACGCAGCCAGTAAAGGTTGCGCATGGAGATGGAGCTCTGCATCCGTCAAAGAAGCTCCCATACCTAATTTATAGGCTTGGCGATGTCGCTCTGCTTTTAACAGTTCTTTATCTTCAATAATGTCTGCCCAGTAATGTTGACAAGGATTATGAACAAACAACACAATCTGACAAAACTTTCCCAATTTAGCCAGCACTTCAAGTGCTTGTTGCGGTAAAGAAGACAAACCAAACACAATGATACGGCGAGGAATACCGGCAGGTCGCCGCTCCCATTGCTCAATACGGCTCATAAACAAAGTATGTACCGACGCCCGACTTGCAAAGGGAGTTGCTGCCTCACCTAAATCCGCTAACACGGCTCGCCATAAAGCCGCCTGCCAATGTTGCTGTTCAGGCATTGATTGTATTTGTCCATGCGCATCACGAAGACAATCGCGTCCTTCAGCCCAATCAAAAAGCCAATCTGAACGATAAACCTGATATTGATCAAAAAGATCAGCCAATTGCTCGGCTAACTGATAACGTTTACGATCCTGCTTATCATCCACCAAAAATCGGGACAGAATTTCAAAACCTGCTTGGCTCATCAAGGTCGGCAACAAACGATACAAACGCCAAGTTAAAGGTGCTTTTGCCAATAACTGTTCTTTGGGAATTTGTGCACCCAATACCGCACGATAAACCGTCCAGATAAAGGAAGAAGGCAATTGCACTTTAATCGCCGTAGCAATACCCAAGGCACTATTTTGCGCCAAGCTTTGTTGCAACCACTGCCCCATGCCGTTACTTTGCACCAGAAACACTTCATTTTCCAAGGGCGCCAACGGATGCTGTTTTAACCAATAAACCACCACATCACTCAGTTCCTCCAATTTATTGGAGTGAATAACCGCAATACCGCTATCAAGCGGCGAGTTAGAGCTTGTTTGTGTCATGGTTGCTTGCTGTCGTTAGGGGAAGATTTCGAGAAAATATCGAATTGATAACTCAGAAGGAAAGTATATCTTTCATTGCTGTAATGTGCATAAAAAACACGATCACTTCAAACACATTTGATTACTATTTTGCCCTTTTGGGTAATTACATTACTTGTTAAAGTGCAGTATGCAGTAGAATATGTGATTATATTGATGAAATATATTTCAATTTACTTAATCCCTTTCAAGCTCAGGAAAAATGCAATGCGTAACCCTAGACTAAACCGAATTATGCTTGGCCTCCTGTTAACCGCTAGCAGTTCGGTAATGGCTGCCGAACAAACGACTTATGACTGGACAGGCGCTTACGTGGGTGTCAACTTGGGATCCGTGTGGACCGGTTCAAAACTAACCGCCAACCACAGTAACTTTCTATCTGAGACAAGCACCTATAGTGAACAGTTAAACAGTACCGCTGTTAATCCGGGGATGCAGTTGGGCTACCTTAAACAATTGCCAGGCAATTGGGTCGTCGGCGGCGAAGGTGACTTTAGCTATCCGGCGACCGATAGCCAATATCGTTTTACTGATGGCACTTCTTTTGACCAATTTACCGTTCATAACAATGTGCAAGGTTCTTTAAGGTTGCGAGCCGGTTATGCCATAGATCGCTTTTTACCCTTTATCACCACCGGTGTTAGTTTTGCCAGCTTGGGCTTTAACTACGGCAGCGAAGCCGATAAAGACTACAAAGCCACCACGCAAACCGGCTGGGTACTGGGTGGCGGACTAGAATATGGTGTGCTGGACAATCTATCAGTACGAACCGAATATTTATACACCGACTACGGCAACGCCCTTAACCAAAACATCCCTACCGTTGTGGGTGAGCAAGATAGCACCGGCAGCGCACACGCTACGTTATATACCAATGTGCTGAGAGCCGCTGTTAATTACCGGTTTTAAAGAACTTAACCAACCTCAGTTAGTCTAAATGCTTTTGCCAAAGACGGTTATCCGGCAAACACAACTAACTTTTTGATTAACTGACTAGGCTTTATTATGATACTAAAAACCAAACAACTAACAGCCGCTATACTCACATTAGTAACTCTGTCTGTCTCGGTTTCAGAAGCCGCCAGACAAGGACCAAAAGGCCCTAAAGGCACGCAAGGTGTTGCAGGCCCAAGAGGTCCGGTTGGCCGTGCAGGGAATAATGGGGCAAATGGTGCTCCGGGTGCAACCGGCGCTTCTGGCCCTGTGGGTCCTGCAGGTGTTCAAGGTCCAGCAGGAACAAATGGTGCTCCAGGAACACACGCTGTTAATGGTAATGCTATCGGTGATACCTTAGTGTGGAATGGTAGTGCTTGGACGCCGACGCCTTCAAGCGGATCCCGTTTTGCCTATTCCAACACCTGCGGCATCAGTGGTACAGATGCTTGCAAGATCGGTGTAGTAGGCCCTGGCGGCGGTTGGATATTTTTTGTTGATTATAATGATGAATATCCCGGTTTTGATTATTTGGAAGCCGCACCAACTGACATAGCGGCTGTCGTTTGGTGTGATGATACATCCAATTCCATTTCAGCGGTAGCGGGATGGTCCGCTAATGCGGTAGGCACGGGCCAGGCTAACACGACTGCAATGCTTGGGTCTTGCGGCACAGGAGCAGCCCATGAAGCGGATTTTTATACGGCAGGGACGAAATCAGATTGGTTTTTAGGCTCAGAAGGTGAAATGATGTTGATGTATACTAATTTACGTCTAGCAGGTGTAGGATCACTAGCCGTCAATATGAACGCAGATCAAACTACTTACTGGAGTTCAACCGAGCAAAGCTCCGGTTATGCATTTACACAACGATTCAGCGGAGGGAATCAAACCGGTATGTTAAAGTCTGATTTGTACCTCGTACGGCCGGTTCGAGCTTTTTAACATTCAACCCTTTAGCAATTTTATTTTCCTGCCTAGCGGGGGATTTAAGCCCTGACTCTATTAGTACTTAAAGCATTATTTAAACAATCTCTGGGTAACTTGATGATGCCTAATACTTTAAAACCACTGGCTATTGCCTTGCTTTTAGCCTTTGTGTTTCTGTTTTTATCGTCAGACAAAGTGTTGGATATCCTGCAAGTCGCCCACATTCGCTAGCTATTAGCGCTATGGGGTGACGCTAATAGGCAATCCCTCCTCTTTAGATAGCCCAACAGTTTGCTATCGCACAACCAACCCCAATACAAAAAGCGACGTTAGCTGCCGCTAATGGTCCACATTCGGGAAGTGTTAAATTAACCAGCAAAGCTTTTTTTCATGGCGGAGCTTATATTATTCAGATGGCCAAAGGTAAGCTACCCACCACTGAAAGTGAATAGTTACCGGTAACAACCACTCTTTATACGACTTATATCGTTGAAGGCCTTGAACCTGCCTGCTATTATTATTTTCGGGTAGCGGTTGTAACGCTAGAAGGTATTACGGATTTTTGTGCACCCGTAGCAATAATAGTTGTTTAACGCGTTATCAATAAAACTTATTTATGCTGAACCCATAAAAATACTACTTGTAGTATAAAGGTGACCGATAACATAAAAATAATTCTTTCAGCGATGGCTGTAAAAGGCATCTTATAAAAAATAACGGTTTTTTTAAATGCTGATTTCATCTTAATGAACAATGCATGGATGGGCTATTCAAGTTAATAGCCCGTCCAATGAAAGATTAATGTCTGCCGTTAAAGTAATGTGAATTGGCCACTTCTTTTATCACAAGGGCTTTTGCCTCATCCCACTCGTGGCCAAAATCTTCCATTACCAAGACGATGATTCGCTCTAATGTACTATACATAGACTTATCAAGTGGCTTTATAACGGTATGCTCCAAATCAGCGCTTGCTGCTTTATCAACAAAATTAACCGATAAGTTCTGACTATTTTTTGTTTGTTTTTGAAAAAAATTGATGGCGCTCATATAACTACCTCTTTAAATACTATCTTAAAAACTAGCCTTTGCTAGAGCCTTACGTGGACGTCCACTGCGAGGCTTATCAAATAAACCAAAAATACCTTGCTTAGCCCAACTGCGCAGCCAACTAGCGGTTGTTTGTCTGCAAACGCCAAAGATGTCAGCTATTTGCTGAACTTCATAGCCGGTATCACTCAGTAAAACAGCATGTGCACGCATTCTAGGCATATAACCGGGGTAATTTTTTTTCATATTTTCAAGAGTTAATTTCTCTTCTGCAGAAATATCTTTTACATAAAGCATGATTAAAATGTCCCAATGTTAGTTTGGATAATTTATATATCCAATTGTTTAAAAACCTAAGCAACTATTTCTGATAAACCTGACATTCGTTATATCAGTATCAAAAACAAGCGCTTTTGTAGTTTTTTTAATATCCTTATGGAACATTCTATCGACTTTTTTTACTAAAACAATTACCCCAAAGGGCAAAAACCGCAAATAAATTTAACTTTTTTTATTTATTTTTTATTAATAATGGATTATTTTTTAAAAGAACTACCTTAACTTGCTGATCGCTGCTTTAAAATGAGTTAGGGCAAGGTTTTTTTATTTCATCAAGTCTTATTAAATAAGGCCTCAATGCCCTATTTATCATCACATTCTGTACAATTTAGACAAAACTCATTTAAGAACTGTGGCATTTGAATTTCAAACATCGCCCCCCCTTCTTCGGCGTTGCTTATAATTAAATGACCACCGTATTGCTCAACGATGCTTCTGGATATGGATAAGCCCAGACCCAAGCCAGTGGATAAGCCCAGACCCAAGCCAGTTGTTTTAGTGGTGTAATAAGGCTCACTGATATGCTGCAAGCTTTCTGGAGAGAAGCCGGGGCCCGAATCGCGGATGCAAATTACTACCCATTTGTCTTTTGCTTTAACGGACACATCAATTCTACGAGTTTTCTGATATTCTAATACTTCTATTGCATTGCGATAGATATTGATTAATACCTGCGAAAGCTGAATCTCATCAGCCAATACCAGCATGCGACTGTCTTCAATAGAAAACTGGACATCAATGTGTTTAGTCATTAAATCCTGTGCCAACAACTTGATCGTACTATCCGCCAACTTACCTATATCAACGGGAAACCGTTCCAAGGACGAAGGTTCAATAAAGCCACGGATCTTATCGATAATTAAGCTGGAACGCTTTGTGTTGTGAATGATTTTATCGAGAAAGGCTTCGACTTGAGGCAGGGTTAATACCTCTTTATTAAGACCCCGTTTTGCAACTTGCGCATTGGTTAAAATAGCGGCCAAGGGCTGCTTAAGTTCATGCCCTAAGGATGCCGACATAATGCCTAGACTACGCTGACGATCCAAATGAGCAATATGTTGATTATGATGAACCTTATCCAGCACTTGCTTTATTACCAAAGCATCCAGTTCTTTAAGCTTGGTGATGTCTTGAATAAAACCCCACACAACTTCTACGCCATTGATATCAACATACTTGAAGCCACTGATAGCAATCGGATAACGAGTGCCGTCTTTACGAATATATTCTTTTTCATTCGGGCCAAAGCAACCTTTTTCATTAAGCTCAAGTAATTGTTGGGCTTCTTGCTCTTCATATTCTCTGGGCGTGATATCCCAAAACGATAAGTTAAGAAACTCGTCTTTACTGTAGCCCGTGTCTTCTAAAACCCTATTATTAGCCTCCAGAAAGTGCCCAGTCTCGTTATCGACCAAGGCCATACCGATGGGCGATAATTCGAATAATCTATGAAATTTATCTTTTTCTTTCTTAAGCTCCTGCTCATCTTGGACACGCTCAGTAATATCGTTGATAAAACCGTGCCAGAGCACACTTCCGTCGACTAGTTGTTCAGGCCTGGCTACCCCCAATAACCAGCGCACACCTTTATCAGGCAGAACAACCCGATATTCTTGCCGCCATAATTGCAAAGTTCTTCTTGATATTTCAATTGATTCAATAACCTTTTTATAATCATCGGGATGAATCCGGTCAAAAACAGCTTCAGACCCTGCCATCGCCTGACCAACTGACAACTCATAAATTCCATTAACCCCCTCATTAATAAACGGAAAGCTATATATCTCTTCAGGTGTACACTTAAACTGATAAACCACCCCAGGTATTTGAAGAAATAATTTATTCAACATCTCTTGTTTTTTCTGAAGTCGATCCTTCAAATCCAACTGCACCTGCATTTGTTCTTCAATTTTCTCAAGTGAAGCTAACCGTTCTTGAAAGAAAGCCTGAATCACCGATTCACGCCCGGAAACAACCCAAATAAAGGCTCCCACCAAACCAGTCAATATAAGCCCCAGAATTAAAGCCAGTTGGGTATAATAATTTCCATGTTCAAGTAGCCAAGCCTTTGAAGGCATTATCTTAAGATGCCAAATCCTATGGCCTACCCGAAAGCTTGACTCATAAACAAAAGAAACGCTTTTCGCTAGAAAAAAACCTTCTTGCCTGTCTGCTGTTTTAACCGTTTCCCAATCTCTGGAAAAAATCACTTCTTGCTCGGACGCACTCTCTTTATCAATCAGCTGATAAGCCAATCCGGGGGTATAGATAGATTCTGGAATAATATCTTTAACCCGAAAAATAATAACAACAAAGCCCATAATATTGGCTCGCCGCTCTGCTAGCGACTGCTTGCCTGTACCGTTTAGATAAATCGGCATCATGGAAACTATCCCTTTACCTCCCTGAACCAACTGGATGGGCGCTGTCATCACTATGCCTCCGCTATCCCTCGCTTGATCAAAGGCTAAACGACGACTATCCATTGAATTGCTATCAAATCCCAAAGCGGTTTCATTACCTTGCATAGGTTCAATAAAAGCAACAGGCAGATAGCTTGAGCGGTGTCGGGCAGGAATCATTTTTTGATTAACAGCTGGCTCGATAATCTGAAAATGTGGATAGCCTTCAGCCTGAACACTGTGTTCAAAAGCCGCTCGCGCAGAATCTTTGATAACAGGATTCCAAGCTATTGCTCTTATAGATGGTATTTCCTCTAAATAGTGGGCTACAAAGTTATGGAATTCTTTTCTTTCAACCCGCTCCGAACTGGCAAAAAATCGCTCCAGTGAATAAAGCGTATTTAATTGAGAAATCATCGAGCTTTCCAAAGCGGATTTTATGATTAACCCATGTTCGTTAATCTCGGTATTTATTTTCTCATTGTTGTATTTGTTAGCCAAAAAAGTAGCGGTGGCTGTTAATAACAGCAGAGCGATGATCGGTAGCGTTAAGATCAATCGCTTATGATGCAATCCTTTAGAATGGGGCAACAGCCAAACCAAAGCCAACGGGGTAAAGATAAATATCCCTAAAAAATCCCCTACCCACCAACCCGCCCAACTATATAGTGGTGCAGAAGAAGACATCCTTCCGGCTGCCCAAAGCATGGCAACTGACAGTGTTGCATTAATCAGTGCCGCAACAATACCGCCATAGAAAAAGAATACAAAAACTTGCTTCCCTTTAAGCAACGCGCTTGGAAAGTCGGTAAAGCGTTTAATTAAATAAGCACCCAATAATGCTTGCAAGGCTGCACCACTACTGACAACCAATGTAATAGTCGCTGAAGTGATATTTCCTGCCAATAAAGCAGATTGTTCGGGGATTAAGGCATTAATTAAAAATGCCCCCAGAAATACCCCAGGCCAGATACGATAGCCGTAGACTAAAATACCCGCGAGGGCAATTCCGGAAGCGGACCAAATAGCCGAAGCATATCCTGGTGAAATGACCGAAAAATAACTTAGCTTACCGGCTATCAAGTAAGCAATTGCCAAACCGGTTATTTTTAGCCAAAGGGCAGATGCACTATCTCTTGGCGTTGCTTTTGATAAAGAACTATCTGGTTTGGCGTTATTTTCAAACATGTGAGTTTAATTGTTTCCGGTTCTTAACCAATAAAGGGAACAAACAAGCTAACTTTAATAAAGCGCTCACATACAGACTAATAAAGCCGTCTTAAATTGAATCTTAAGATAGTAAGGACTAAAACGTTAACAAGACACGGGGGTTAATCTAATAAAAGCCAGCCTTGTAGAAAAAAACTGATAATTAAGCTTTATTCTGTTCAAATAATCTAACCAAGTCAACTAACTTGGTCACACCCAGCTTTTTAAAAGCAAGATGACGATGATGTTTTACTGTACGTAAAGCAATGGCTTCTTCTTCGGCAATATCACGATTGATTTGGCCTTTGAGAACACGATTGATAACATCAAATTCGCGTTTTGATAATAATGAAATACGCTCATTAAGATCAAAACTCTTTGTCGTATTGACCTGACGTTGACTGCTAATAATTAAGGCGCGCTGCAGTGTGGCAAGTAACCTATCTGCATCAAAAGGCTTAATCAAAAAATCAAGTGCTCCTGCTCGTAGGCCTTCAACCGCCTCGGAAGCACCACTGGCACCACTCATCAACACTAAAGGCGGCGCACCCAAATTAATAAGTTGACGCTGCAATTCCAAGCCATCTACTTCGGGCATTTTAACATCACATAAAATACACCAAGGACCCGGGAACTTTAATTTATTAAGAAATTGTTCTTTTAAAAATTCATTCGCCGATAAATACGGCTCACAGGCGTAACCTTCCATATCCAACAAAGATTTCAAAGCAGAAACGATTTCAGGATCATCATCTATCAAGACAATACGACCGCGCAGACAACGTTGAGACATTTCTTTATCTGCAATGGTAATTGACTTAAGCGCCCCGTCTTTGCTCTTGTCTTTAGTCGGCAAGTCCGCTTTCTTAGTCATCTCTTATCAATTCTTTATAAAACATACGATATCTAACTTAACCTTAATATCAAAAAATTAAACCCAGCTTAATTATTCAAGTTTAATAGCCTACGTTTGCTTAAGACTTTTTGCTAACCCTAAAAAAAGTATTTTTTAACCACTTAACATTACTACTCTTAAAGGATACTTATTTAACAAAAACTTATAACGCACGCCTTAATTTATAAGCAACCTATAGTAGATGTATTTTAATTAAAAGCAATAGCACCAAAGGGCAATCAATCAAATTAAATCTAAATTCTTTACGCTTAAAATAGCTCTAATTTGCCTTGATGATAAAGTGCAGGCAAGCAAATTTTAAAACACGCGCCGCCCTCTTCATTATTGCTGATCAGCAATTGTCCATGATGACTTTCAATGATGCTTTTTGAAATTGACAAACCCAAGCCCAAACCATCTGCTTTTGTGGTATAAAACGCCTCGCCGGCCCGCTTTAAAGCCTCTTCAGACAATCCCGATCCGGTATCACTTATTGTGGTTACAATAACGTTTTCTATATGTTTTACTGAAATAGTCAGCCTTCGCGGTGTATTCTGCTTTAACACCTCTATGGCATTACGAAATAAATTTAGCAGCACTTGAGAAAGTTGAATAACATCACCCTTTACAAGCAATTCACCATTATCGATATCAAAGACAATAGCGATGTGATGAATCATTGCTTCTTCTTTAATATACAGGACTGTATCGCGGACTAAACTACCCACTTTAACAATACCCATTTCCATATTCGCTGGCTTTATAAAACTACGAATCCTTTCAATTATTAAATTGGCTCGGCGAGTATTATGGATAATTTTATCAAGTAGATTTTGTAGTTGAGCTGAATTAACCGGTTCTTTATTGATAACCCGTTTTGCTATCTGGGTATTAGCCAAAATCGCGGTTAGTGGCTGATTTATCTCATGCCCCAAGGAAGCTGACAAGGCACCAAGACTTCGCTGACGATCCAGTTGCGCTATCACTTGTTGGCTTTGACGAAGCGCAACTAATTTATCGGTTTTTATCTTAGTTTCGTTTTTAACTAAGTGATCCATCGTCATGCCAATATAACCAAAATGGGTCGCGATGGTGCCTATAAGACCAATAATACCAGCCTGAGTCGTCATGATATTGGCTACCATAACATCGGCCTGAACCTCTCCTTTAAGCAACGCAATCAGTCGCAGCATCATTATAAGACCCCCCAGCAAATAAGTGACGAAGATAAAAGAAGCATTAGAACTACCATAACGCCGCCCAATTCGCCATGCCAACAGACTAAGCATTAAATTCATTACAACATTATATAAGAAAACAAATTCTGTACGTAACAAGGCATCACCCAAGCCTAGGTGAATACTTTCAAAAACGACAATAAACATCAAAAATGCAAACACCATCCACCTTGTTGGCCATGAGGGGAGAGTCAAATGCAAGCGTAAAGATTGAATACGAAATAAATAACCTGTAAATATTAATAGGTTGGCCAACAGGAAAGTGGCCCAATCGGGAACGAAGCCCCGCAGACTAATCAATAGAAGCCCACTCCCTATTGATAATCCTCCGCCACACCAAAGCGAAACTAAACTTGAACGCTGACCATTTAAGACTATCCAGGTCATGATGGGTAAAATTAGATATAAGAAACCGATGATAACAAAAGACGTAGGTATATTGACTGCGTTAATTAGCATCGATAGGGGAAACTCAATTAATCTTTCGACTGAAACAAAATACCTTCAAGCACATCCAAATCAAAAGGTTTTCTGATAAAAGACACGCCCAAGGGCAAGCTACCTAAACTTTGAACTTCATCATGCCGCAACGCCGTTATCAAAACCATTGGCAAGTCGCGATATTGCTTACGTAATTTATGAGCCAACTCTATGCCGTTAATACCGGGAAGGTTAATATCAAGAATTGCCGCTTTCAATGGACAGGATGAAACATTATCTCCCTTAACTCGGCGGCTTGTTTTATTACCGTTACTTTGCAACCACGCCAGCAACTTTTCAGCTGAACCATGAACTGTTGTCTCAAAACCCAAGATACCCATCCATGTACTTAGAGCATCGGCTATTTCCGGATCATCATCAACGACAGCAATCATGTGAGAGGCTCTTTAACTTTGGTTGGTTGGTTGGTTGGTTGGTTGGTTGGTTGGTTGGTTGGTTGGGTTAGCATGCGGCAAAGTCTCCTGTACTACAAGTGTTTTAACAACATTTTTAAAAGCAAACTAAAACAGGCTACAAGGCTTTAGATTTTATTTTTGCACAACGCTTACATTGATAAACAGTGATTAACTTGCCCTGTTTGACATCAAATTGTTTTTCTTTAAGAATTTCCCATTTATGAAAGCCGCTTTGGCACAGGGTTTTACCTTTATGCTGCTCAGCTATTGTGGGTCGCTTAAACTGAACAACATCGCCCATTTAGTACCTTAGGATTTGCTTAAAAACAATAGGTCATATTAATAGCCCCAGGTTTTACAAGGGCAGTTGGTTTAACTATTACCGCGTTTTATTAAGAGCAATCACTTACTGTTGCCCGGATAACTTATTTTTTAATAATAACATTCCACGCCGTAAGCCAAGTTTGTGACAAATAAGTATCGGCTTTTTTATTCAATGCATGACATAAAACCATACTTAACGTATTGTTGATAATGCCAAAAAAGTAGGCATTAATCAATAGCGGATCAATATCTCGTATTTCCCCCGCACTGATACCGTCTTTTATGATTTTAATTATTTTTATAAAGGCGGCTGTTTCTAGAATCGGTTTTTCATCAGGTAAAAACTCATTAAGATTCAGCATCAAGATAAATCGCATTACATCCGGCGCGTCATCCGTTAACCTGAAAAGCAAATCTGTTATGCCTCGTAATTGCTCCGATGCTTTTTGATTTTTTCGTCTTATATCGTCAACCGATATGTTTAAACTATCAAAAATATTGGCATATAACTGCGATGCCATCATCTGTTTATCTTTAAAGTGATGATATATTGGACTGGTGTTTTCCATCCCCAATAGCGCTGCAATATCAACTAACGATGTTTTGAAATAACCTTTTGTAGTAAACAACTTTAAAGCTGCTAATAATATTTCATCCTTCGTTACCACTTTTTCCTGATTAATATCTTTTTCCTGATCCATTTTTATTATGTTACAGCGTTTCAATACACTGTTTTATGTTGTTGTTCAAAAAATAACTATCCACTTAGTCTTGGCAGGTCTAAGTCCTGTATTTATGTCCGTCCAAAGTGGGTAACCCAAAAAATCAAACGGGTTAATCAATGATAAACCCGGCTGTGTTATATACTTTATTATTCTTCAATAACGGCTAGTGCTGCACTTAAGTAATGAATCATAGACCAAAGCGTTAAGACCGCGGCAATATACAACAAGCCATAGCCGATTAAATTGATAGGTATCCCAAACAAATCCTCACGGTATAACAGCATACCAATGGCCAACATTTGCGCCGAAGTTTTCCATTTACCTAATTGGGATACTTTAACTTTTGCGCGTTGTCCTATTTCTGCCATCCACTCTCGCAAAGACGCAATGGTTATTTCACGGCCAATAATAATAGCAGCAGGTATTGCCAGATAGGGGGATGCTTGCTGTTGAACAATCAGAACCAATATAAAGGCGACCATCAACTTATCAGCTACGGGATCTAAAAAAGCACCAAAGGGGGTTTCCAGCTTCATTCTTCTGGCTAAGTAACCATCAAGCCAGTCAGTAAACCCAGCCAACAAAAAGATCAGGGTGCAAGCCAAATTGGAATAATGCCAAGGCAAATAAAAAACGACGGTTAATAAAGGAATTAACGCGATTCTTAAGAGCGTAAGATTTGTAGGTATGTTAAATTGAATCGTCATCTTGATGATGAAATAGTTCGTAAATTCGCTGTGCCAACTGCCGACTAATGCCGTCTACACTACAAAGTGCATCTACGCCTGCGCATGAAATGCCTTGCAGCCCCCCAAACTGTTTTAATAAAATCTGCCTTCGCTTGGCGCCTAATCCCGGGATACTTTCCAACACCGATTGTTTTGATGCCTTACCGCGACGCAATCGATGGCCTGTTATTGCAAACCGGTGCGCTTCATCACGTATATGCTGTATCAACAGCAAACCACTTGCACCTGGCGCTAAATCTATCGGCTGCTCCTGATCTACCAGAATCAGCTTTTCCATTCCGGGCTTTCTATCAGGTCCTTTTGAAACGCCGACTATCATAACATTGTTTATGTCTAATTCTGCTAATGCCTTTTGTGCTTCATGCACCTGCCCTTTGCCACCATCAATAAACAATATATCCGGCGCCTCATGCTCTCCTTGTTTGAGTCGCTTAAAGCGTCTAAAAACGGCCTGGTGAATGGCCGCATAATCATCACCACCGGTTATACCGGTAATATTAAATCGGCGATAAGCTGATTTTACCGGCCCTTCTCTATCAAAAACGACACAAGAGGCAACCGTTTGATCACCTTGCGTATGACTAATGTCAAAGCATTCCAAACGTTTAGGTAATTCTTTGCAGCCTAACTCTTCTTGCAAACTAAGGAAACGGGCATAAACACCTTGTTTATCAGATAGCTTACTTAATAATGAATTTTCTGCGTTGGTAATGGCCATTTGTAACCATTTTAAACGCTCACCCCTCACATTGGCCGCTATTGCTACCGCATGTTTTGCCTGACTAGCTAGCACTTCGATTAATAAGGCCGTTTCTTCCAACTCATGACTGACTATTAGTTCATAAGGTACCGGTTTGTCCAAATAATATTGGGGGATAAATGCTTGCACAATGGCAGCCGGATCATGCTCTCCGGTAATCCCCGGGAAAAAAACTTTATTACCCAAATGCTGGCCGTTACGAATAAAAAATACCTGTACACAAGCGACATTACCTTTGCTTGCACAAGCGATAATATCGACATCGCCTTTTTCTCCAGAAACAAAGTGTTTTTCTAGGACTGAACGTAGCTTTATGATCTGATCTCTAAATCCGGTTGCTTGCTCAAAATCAAGATTGGCGGCGGCGTGTTCCATTTTGCTAATTAATTGATCAATCAGCAAACTACCTTTGCCTTCCAGAAACATGACTGTACTTTCTACGTCCAAGGCATAGTGTTGTTTATCAATCAGCCCCACACAAGGTGCTGTACAGCGCTCTATCTGATATTGCAAACAAGGTCGGGTACGATTGTTATAGACGGCATCTTCACATTGGCGAATTGGAAATAATCGCTGCAATAACTTTAGGCTTTCTTTAACTGCACCGGAACTGGGATAAGGTCCAAAATAACGACCTTTTTTATTTTTTGCACCACGATGAATGGTGATTTGTGGGAAGTCTTGCTCACTGGACAGGAATACATAAGGAAATGATCTGTCATCTCTTAAACAGATATTGTACCGTGGCTTATGACGCTTGATTTGCTGACATTCCAGCAATAAGGCTTCACCTTCGGTATGTGTAACAGTCACTTCAATGGCTGCGACTTTGGCGACCATAACCTGCTGTTTGATTGAGGTTGTTTGTGTTTTAAAGTAACTGGAAACGCGATTCTTAAGGTTTTTAGCTTTACCTATATAAATGATCTCGCCCTTGTCATTAAGCATTTTGTAAATGCCGGGGCGGGTTGTCAGATTTTTTAAGAATGCAGAAGCATCAAAACTATTTTCTGATACTTCAGAATCCACGTTATAACCTGACAACTTTTATTTACAAGAACTAAAACCAATCATGACAGACAAACCGGCATTTATTGAGCTTTAGAAATAACGACCATTAATCAAAAAGTGGGCCGCAATACTACCGGCGTAACCTAGAGCAATAACCGGCGTCCATTTTAAATGGCTGGTAAAGGTATAAATACCTTTAGCTTGTCCCATTAATCCAACCCCGGCTGCTGACCCAATCGCCAACATACTTCCACCCACACCGGCGGTCAATGTAACGAGCAACCACTGACCTTGAGAGATATCCGGTGACATGGTCAGCACAGACAACATAATAGTACCGTTATCGACAAATGCAGAAGCAATACCAACAAGAATGTTTGCCAAGGTTGGGTCGATAGTGCCGTAAAGATGCTGTGAAGCCACGCCCAGATAACCGATAAAGCTTAATCCGCCAACACCCACCATGACACCATAAAAAAACAATAAGGTGTCCCATTCCAGATTGGCGACCTTCTGAAATATATCAAAAGGCAACTCCTGAGCCTGCGTCTGATTTGATTCCAAATGAGGCTGTTCGATATATCGCATAGGATCAGAATAATCAATTTTTACACCCTCCAAATCTATCGGCGTCAGCTTCAAATAATTATCACGGGTTTTTTGCAGGTAGTAACTAAAAAACTTTAAATAGGTCAAGCCGAGCATCATTCCTGCAGCCGGTGGAAGGCTGAGGAAATTTTCAAAGCAAGCGGAGGTGATAATGGTCAACACAAATAAAAATATAATGACCCAGCCACCCCGTTGCATGGTCTGAGCCTCCATAACAGCGGCAGGTCTTTCTTTTGGAATAAAGAAGTTCATGATGGCGGCAGGAATAACAAAATTGACGATAGCCGGAATCAACAAAGCAAAGAAGTCCGCAAAAGGGACTACGCCTTTTTGCCATACCAACAAGGTCGTTATATCGCCAAAAGGACTGAATGAGCCACCGGCATTAGAGGCAACGACAACATTGATACATGATAAGGTCACAAATCTGGGGCTATCCTTACCCATCGCCAAAATCACTGAGCCCATTAACAATGCGGTCGTGAGATTGTTGCAGCCCGAAGAAATAAAGAACGATTGAAAGCCGGTAATCCAGAATAGTTGCCGATAAGTAAAGTTTTTACTTAATAACCAAACCCTCAAACTATCAAAAACCCCTCGATCTTCCATAGCGTTTAAATAAGTCATGGATACCATGATAAACAAAAACAACTCGGCATAACCTTCCAATGAGGCACGGAACGCAAGCCCTGCTTGTTCACTCATTCCACCATTAGCGTAAACAATGGCAATGAATATCCAGATCAAACTGGCCGCAAAAACCATCGGCTTGGATTTTTTTAATTCCGTTACTTCTTCTGTCATGGCTAGAATGTAAGCCACTGCAAATACAAATAACGCCAAATATCCGGCCCAATGCTGAGTCAAATCAAGGGGTTGATTTGGCATTAGAGCACTCATTTCTTCATTAGCCATTGCTAGTGAAGGTAAAAACATAGACAGTAAAACAGGGCTATATTTTAAGCACATTGATGGTGTTTTATTAATTAAGAATACGCTACCAAATACAATCAAAATCAGGAGGACATCAGTTAAAAACACGGCAAAGTTCATTTATTACTCGCAATAATGTTCAAGGTTAGGTAAAAAGAAACGGTTTTATTTTAATATTGTATTTGATATGTATTGGCAATGCTTAATAAATGGGTCTAAAACGGACTAAATACTCCATTAAACAATTTTTTACAAAAAATGTGTTTAGGGTTTTGATAACCTCTCTCTAACATCACACTTTTTCCAAATAAATCAAATTTCAGTTGTTTTTCTGGAATAAAACCACATTTGATAAACGCTAAGCAAAATCTGCAATCCCATCGAAAATCCCATTAGAGCACCACTGTAAACAACGACATAGGCAAATGAGGGTGTAGATTTAGTAATAAACCATGACAGAACATCCAACAACATAGCCGCAAATGGAATAACTACTGCCACCCTTTTTAGATGAACATTCATATTACAAAGTAAAAAGATCTTACCGATAAAAAATAAAATAAAAGCAATACCAAATAAATGAATATGAGAAACACGAACCAAAGTAGGTATTGTTGCTCCACCGGCATATGCAACTTCTGACACGCTAGAATAATGCGTTAAATCAGGTAGTGAAGGATTAATAGTGGGCGTATGACACAATACGCAATCACGATTTAATATTGGAGCAATTTTTTCGTTGTATTCTGGTTCGTTAGCACCATGATGTATCCATTGCAAAATAACATCCTTATCACTTGCATATCTCAAATTGGATTTCATAATCCCGCTAACGGCCGTGCCTAATCGAGTTTGGTTACTTCCACCATGATAACTGATAATGATATCTTCAATCGACAAGCCTGCCTTACCATCCAGTCCTTGATGAGTGTAGTACATATTGGCAAGCGCCATCAAATAACCAAGGCCAATAGTAAGCAAAAAAACCGTATTCAAAATCCTTTCGCTGACGGAAATATCTTTAAAGCGGGTATATTTTTCTTTATTCATCATGGCTAGGTAAGTTTAAAACGCTAATTATCTCTATTCTTGAAAGCCATTTTGATTAAGCTTTAGCAAAGCATATGCCAAATTATAAACTCGTCATCATAATATAAATACTCTAATTGCCACGGACCAATTGTAGCACCAAATTAGTACGCTACAGAACACTTAATGCACAATAATGGGGCGCTTTTTTTTCACATCAAACATGCTATGAGTCTTAATCGAACTTGTCTACATGGCTTAATTTTTGCTTATAATATGGTTAAATGAAATAATATCTAAAATGATATATGGGACAGAATTGGTTACAGACTAACCTAAGAAAGTGACATGGCATTTAAAATTTATAAGGCTATTCATTAAGTTAATGAAACCATAACCAGCCCTTAAACAATACTCTTTACAATGATTGTAACGAATCTTTTATTTTATAATCGAAGGCATGGAATATAATGTCACTTATATAACGTATGCAAAGGTAAGCATCAACACTTGGATATTTTTCTGGAGTATGAAATTTACCACTCTTAATCAGGAAAACTCTGCTCAACAAACCTGATTGCCTCATGTTTACACAATTCAAGAAGAAGATATGCAGCAAGAGTACAAATTAAAACATGGGAAACCTTATCCATCAGGCTCCAAATTTAATGCCAAAGGGGTAAATTTCTCTATTTTTAGTCGCTATGCCGAGCAAGTTGAGCTATTGCTTTTTGCTAGTCCAGACTGTGATGAGCCTTTTCAAATCATCCCTTTAAAAAAAGAGATCAATAAAACCTTTTTCTCTTGGCATGTTTATGTCACTAAATTGCCAGCAGGCACTTGGTATACATGGCGCATGGATGGCCCCGGCCAAGCCCGCGATGCCGGCTTTCGGTTTGAAAAAGAAAAACATTTGCTTGACCCTTGGGCCCATGCTATCAGCCAAAAGCGCTGGAATCGTAAAGCGGCCTGCAAACCCGGCGACAATGGTCGCACCGCTATGCGCTGTGTTGTTACTGATGACAGATATGACTGGGAAGGTGATACACCTCTGGCGATTAGAAGTGAAAAAGCCATTGTTTATGAACTGCATGTCGGTGGGTTTACTCGACATCCCTCATCCAAAGTCACCCATCCAGGTACGTTTTCAGGCCTGATTGAAAAAATCCCTTATCTCCAGAAACTAGGTATTACCCATGTTGAGCTATTACCTGTAATGGCTTTTGATGAGCAAGATGTTCCAGGTAAGACTGCGGACATGGGCTTAAAAAACTACTGGGGTTATAGCACGCATAGCTTCTTTAGCCCGCATCCGGGCTACTGTGTGACTCCCGAACAAGGAACGCATGTACAAGAATTTAGAGACTTGGTAAAAGCTCTGCACAATGCTGGCATGGGTGTCATCATGGATGTCGTATTTAACCATACCGCAGAGGCAGGCGCCAACGGCCCTGTTATTAATTTTAGAGGTATTGGTGGTAAAACTTTTTATCATTTGGATCAAAATGATAAAAGTATTTTGCGAGATTACACCGGTTGCGGAAATACTGTAAATGCTAACCATCCTTTGGTTGCACGCTTTATTATCAGTTGCCTTGAATACTGGGTCAGGGAAATGCACGTCGACGGCTTTCGCTTTGATCTGGCCAGCGCTATGGCTAGAGGAGAAAACGGAGAAGTTCTGCAAGATCCACCTGTACTATGGGGCATTGAGCTTTCAGAACAACTTGTCAAAACCAAATTAATAGCTGAAGCGTGGGATGCTGCGGGTCTTTATCAAGTGGGTAGCTTTCCTGGATATCGCTGGGCAGAATGGAATGGCCGCTATAGAGATATCATCCGCCAGTTTGTGCGTGGCGATAAAGGTATTTTGTCAGAGCTTGCAACACGAATAAGTGGCAGTAGCGATCTTTACGAGCATCAAGGTAGATTGCCTATTAATAGTGTTAACTTTGTAACCTGCCATGATGGCTTCACTTTGTATGATTTATTTAGTTACAACGAAAAACACAATAGCGCTAACGGTGAAGATAATCGTGATGGCTGCAGCAACAATATAAGCTACAACTGTGGCGTTGAAGGCGACACTAAAAATGTGGATATTATAGCGCTACGACGAAAACAGGCCAAAAATGTGTTTTCTATTTTGCTACTCAGCCAAGGTGTACCGATGTTACTTGCAGGCGATGAAATACTGCATAGTCAACATGGCAACAACAATTGTTATTGCCAAGATAACGAACTGAGCTGGATAGACTGGAATATGGCTAACAAAAATGCAGATATATTGCGTTTTGTTCAACAAATGATAGCGCTACGCAAAAGACATCCTTCTATTATGCGTCGTCGTTTTTTAACCGGCGAAGTGCCTGAGGGGAAAAATATAGCCGATATTTCATGGCATGGCACCGAAATTAACAAACCGTTATGGTCTGATCCGGAAGCCAGAATTCTGGCTTTTACCTTAATAGGCGTTGAAGACGATGAGGCAGACCTGCATATAGTCATGAATATGTCTGATGAAAACACATCAATTCAATTACCCAAGATTTTAGGTAAAAAATGGTGTGTTGCTATAGATTCATCATTAAAGTCGCCTTATGACATTGTTGCTCCGCAAGATCAAAAACCCTTCAATGAAAGCATCTATGCCGTTAATAATAAAACAATAGTGGTTCTTGAAAATGTTAAATGCTAGCTCTCATGTTTTCTTGAAATGTTTTTAATGATTAACATTGAGTTTTTACGCCACCTTTGGATAAAATATTAATAATGCCTTATACGGCATCAGCATAACTAAAGAAGCTTTCTATAAAAATGAAGTCTGGCATATTGATATTAATTATCATGCAACGATTGACAAGGTAACACGCATGGAAATTAAACAATTAAACACTAAACACGGGATTGCCGGGCAACTCACCTTTACCAAAGGGAACAGTGGCTTTCCATTCATTATGATTAATAATGACAGTGCTACTGCTTTGATTTCGGTCTATGGTGCTCAGGTGCTTTCATTCCAACCAACTAATGAACCGGAAGACCTTCTATTTCTTAGCCAAAAATCTCATTACGAAGAAGGCAAAGCCATAAGAGGCGGGATACCCATCTGTTGGCCTTGGTTTGGACCTGATCGTCTTGATCTTAATCGGCCTGATCATGGCTTTGTTCGTAATGGTTTGTGGACCGTTTTAGCAACGGAAGCCACTTCAGAATCTGAAACAAAAATAAAGTTAAGATTCCATAACACCAAGCAAAGCGAAAGTTACTGGCATCAAGCCTTTACTCTGGATATTGAAATTTCTGTAAGCGACACACTCACTATTGAACTAATCACTCGCAATACGGGCGCCCAAGCATTTTCCATTACCCAAGTCCTGCACGCCTACTTCAGTGTAGGAAATATAGATGATGTACAAGTTTTAGGACTAGAGAACGCCCATTATCTTTACAAACTGGATGATGGCGAAGAAAAAAATCAATCGGGTGCACTGATTATTGCCAATGAAGTTGACAGGATTTATACAAACGTCAACAACGAGTTAATCATTGACGACCGCGCTTTTAATCGCCAAATCATAGTTGCCGCGACTAACAATAAAACGACCGTCATTTGGAATCCCTGGATTGATATCTGTGCAAAAATGCCTGATCTAGCTTATGATGACTACCAGCGCTTTATCTGCGTTGAACCCGGAAATGTAGACACAGATTGTGTAGAAATTCCTCCAGGTGAAGAATTTCGGTTGATTACAAACTTTAAGATTGTTAGAAACTAACAAGAGAAATCAAGCCCAATATTATAATTTTTAATCTGTATACACCTGTTCACCTGAAATTAAAGCCTTGTTGAAAACGGTATAACACAAGAATATGGCACCGCACTTTACCCTTATGAGTAAAAGGATCTTATCTTTTGATTGTTGCTTAGAGCTTGATTAAAACAACAATCATAGCAAACTGTCCTAGCGCCACCCCTATAACCCATTTAACTAAACGGTTTTCTAACTCATAAAGTCTGGCATCCAAGTAATCGCGTGTAACAGGTAAGGATTCTGCCTGTGCTTCTTGAAATGCTTCCGCAACCGCTTCAGCTTCAGCTTGAGCTTCCTCGAAGCCGGCAGACCGTAAACGTCTAATAAATTTATGAGTATCAAAGGTTATTGTGGTCATAAGGCGTATTAATTGATCAATTTTATAATAGTAAGATCGCCTGTAGATCTACTTATTGTCAAGGCAAGAAATTACCCTAGAATGGTAGACTTGAGAAGCAAGAATAAACCCATTAGAGCAACAGTTCGCTAAGAAAACAACGTTGCCTGATCTTTTTTTAACTGTGCAATACTTTCTTTGGGTATATAAAAAACATTTTTAAAAACCCTGTTCATCACCGATATTAGCTGCCTGAATTTATAAGCATCATGATGAGAGTCACCCTTTTGCTCAGAAGTACGCCAACTCTCTTCGTCGGAGATACGTAATTCAACACCCAGCGTATGTTCCTGCGTTTTTTTATCAACCTGATTTCTTCGTGCGTAAATAGCCGTTCCGGGTATCATGATCTTATGCGTTTCTGCTTCACGATGGATGGGCAATGAAAAGCTAATCTTGCATTGGAATTTTCTGTGCCCTAACGATGAATGCTGATTTTTTTCAGCATTCATACTCAGAGCTTCATAGAATGTTTTGGCATTGGCAAACAACTCTTGTTCGGTAGAGTTTTCTTCAAGTCCGGCACTTTGTGAAAGGCTGACCATCAACCGCCGAACTGCTTCGATCATATATTCAGGCGCATCAAACAAGGTTTGGGTTATCGATTGAGAATTAGTATTTTCTTGGAGAATAACCCCTTTCTTTTGCAAAGCATGAAACAGCTTTAGGGTGTCATCCTTATCTTTAAGTATAAAAGTAATCGCAAGAATATCCCTAATATCATAGGCCTCGCCTTCCAAATCTTTACCTAACTTAGTAACCATGCTTTCAGGACTTTTTAATCTGGCTTTGATTTCTATAATCTTTACCCGAACACCATCGCCACTATCAAAAACAAACCAGTTATTTTGGTGGTCAACTGTTATAGATTCTTTAAGTTTATGAAAAAAAGACGAGATTTTAACAAAGGCATTTTGAGCCGACTCGCTGACCGGAATATGCCTTGGATTTCCCCAGTCATAATTAAAAAGGTCGTCAAGGCTTTGGTTTTCAGTTTCAAGAAAACTACCTAATTGAGCATAATCATTAATATCTTGGCTTTCTTCTTCAATGGATTTGATCAAGTATCCCATTTTTAACATGGAACAGGCTGTTTGCTGCCATTCCTGTGGAACGTCCATTTTATTGCCTTGGTACCCATGAAACACCGTCGGATATTTGCCAGAAGACGCCAACAGAAAAAGATGCCTCGGATCTTGATCCGCTATTGTTCGAAACACGGGATCATTCAAAATCAATTCGACCCGTTGAATCGCTTGCAGACTGCTCAGATAAAGAGCAAGGTTAGGAGAATTTAAAGCCAGCAAGCCTTCGATTTGCGTTTTAACAAATGGGAAAAGCCAGTTAAAAAAATAGCGGTAAGTTCGCAGAACATAATCCTTTGCTCTTTCTTGTTCACTTTCCTGTAATTCCCCATTACCGATAATATCAAAGCCACGATTATTCATCATTTTAGTCGCCTGTTTAAGCGCTGTTTGATAATTATCAGCCGACAGCAATAAATAAGGACTCATTTCTACTCTATCAAGAATAGAGCCAAAAATCTCATGATGTAGTTCACGACTTGATGATCTTTCTTCCATCTTCAACTTACCTTTTCCGCTATTTTTAGTCTGTTTTCCTGCGAGCCACTATTACACCATCACGGGTTGGATTTATAAAGGTATCAAACTCAGGATCATTAAAAATCAGTTGATTATGCTCACGTATCGCTTCTGTCCAGCCAGGAAATACATCCACAGAATGCTGTGCAGCTACCCGACCACGCCAAAGCACATTATCGGCTATATAAAGTCCTCCCGGCCGAATCCTGTCTTTAGCCAAAAACCATATTTCCGGGTAATCGCCTTTATCGACATCGTTATAACAGATATCAAATAACCCGTCTGTTTCATTAAAAATAGCTTGCGCCATACCCGCTTTAAAATCAATCCTGCTCCATAAATTGGCAGCAGTTAGATAACGCTCGGCTTTGTCTTTGTTTAAAAAATCAGCTTCACTACAAAATACCTGACCCGTCGCCCCCACCGCCCTTGCAAACCAGTAAGCTGAATAACCATAACCACTGCCAAACTCAAAAACACGCTTGGCATTAATCATTTTTGCCAGCGTTTCTAAAAACACACCCACCAAACGTCCCACTATCGGGAAATTATTTTTCTGCGCCAGTAACTCCATCTCTAGCAGCACCGTATTATCCAGATGCGTTAATAAACCGCCCATATAACTTTCAATGGCTGGATTAACCGGAATTAAAACACTTGGGTTTAAAACGGTCGGAGATTGTAAGTCAGACATTGTTCTTCCTTTAAAAAATCACTCGATATAATAAAACGTTCAGCCTAAACTATTTTCCTGTAAAAATTAACGACCTCAATGATGCACCCAGTCAGCACCTAACGTTCCTTGTAGATTTTCCAGATAATCGGCATGAGTAATCTCGGCAAGCATTCGCTTGATTACTTCAAGCTTATCAGCAAAAATCTGATTAAGTGAATCCGTCTGTTCTATTTCACTCATACGCTTAAGAATATAATCATGATGTTTTTGCCAAAGTAAATAATCTCTTTGTTGCTTAATCATTAAGCGTTCTTGATACCAATCACTTTGTAATAAGTATTCACGAGTAAACATAAAGCGAATAGCAGAATCAGTAATAACTTTACCCTCAAAGCACCCGTTGGCCATAATATGAATAAGCGCTTTTAGCGGTGGACAAGCATCATCGATAGAGCCATCCTGAAAATAAAGCTGGGCAACCCGTTGCTGCGCCTCATAAACATTATTAACACCATCAACAAAACTGTCCATATCCTGCGTTTCCGGTTTCAACATAGCCTCATCAAATACGGCCGTCGGATAGTCAAATACTTTACCAAAGTTAGTGTGCACAAAACGCTCGGTGATACGATAACCCAAGCGACTGGCATAAACGGTTTTACCCTGATACTCAAAATCATCCAGCTTTTCCAATTGACCCTGTTCAATAAGATACTGAGGGCCACGTTGATTTACGGGTAAACGTGACCAGATTTCGGGAATCAACAAACTGATATCGTGATCTATTTTACGCTGAGAACCGATATAACCGGCCGCCGTTGAATAACCGTCGTAACCACATAATATAAAAGAAACCAGAGCGGTATTTAAATCAGCCGTCGTAGACAACGCATTAAAAGGCCCTTTGGTTAAAGCACCTTCAGAACCGGCTCCGGTCGTTGAGGGTGATTTTCCCGTCAAACTACAGATAAAGTCCATAAACAATTCTGGTAACTCTTGATAATGAATGGGATTATAAATAGCCAAAGGCCTAATACCGGCCGCACTATCTCGCGGATTATTTCGCCTTCCCGTTAATACGGCATTAACCGGAAAATAAATCGCCTGATTTGCCCAGAGACCGCGCGCCAGTCGCGTTGATAGTTCAGAAAGATAACGCATGACCGGATTAACAATATCCGGGCGAGTTTGCAGATAACGCACATTAAGGCTGGGCTTACCGTCTACCAAACGGGGATGCGCGGACGATACAAAAAACTCACCGTCCAGCCCTTTAGCAGCCTGACTAATAAGATCACGCATCGGCTTACTAAATTCGTCAAAATGAATAACATCTTCCATTAATTCACGCGCATTTTTGGGCGTTAACGGCTCAAAGTTAGAAATAAAATTATCCACACCCGAAAAATCCAACTCTGTCTGTAAATCAGTACCCCTATTTACCGCATCATCCGGGCGCTGAAAAAAACTTTGCTCACAGTTATCGACCAATTTAACACTCGGATTCACATAGTCCCGATTTAACCCTGTTAGCGCGTTAACAGGCACAACAACAGAAGCCGTTATATCATCTTCCAGTTGCACTTTAGTCGACGCCATAAAGTCCTGTCTTAACTTAAAAACGCGCCACGCACCATTCGTGTCAAAACCGACCCTAAGATAACTGGCAATCAACTTACGACCATGAAACTTTAATTCGTTACCTGGATGGCCATTAACCAGATCAACAGAAAAATGTTCACGCCAGCTTTGTTGCCACTCCTCCTTGTAAAAACGCTTTATCATCAACACCAGCGCCAAAACATGTTGAGGAATTTTCTTCAACCAATCATTATAACCCTGTGAATACTCGGTAACGGACGGCGTCAGTAGCTTGATAACCGAGCCCAAGGTTCGTTTAGTACTGAGTAGTCTGCGTTTATCTGTACCATTACGTGCAGAATCACGAAAACGGCTGGAATAATCATACTCAAAAATAGCGGCAACCATATCCATGTCTTTATCAAAATCATCCACAAAAACGGCACCGGAAATAACCGCTCCGGCAATTGATTTGGAGATTTCTGACTTACCCCCTCCCGACACGGTGCTGGGTTTATGACAAAAAGTACCTTCCGGATAAGTGCCTACCAATCGCCAACTGGGCGCATTGGGATGCCGTTCCATATTGACTCTAAAGCCATTGGGATAAACATAGGTATGATCAATTAACAGTTTTTTTGTTTGCACAACCCCATTGTTTAACCAACTTATCCTTAGTTGCTGAATATTAATTTGGGCCGTGTCAGGAATAAAAATAATGTTGGGGTATTTTTTATCAACCGCATAACCTTCATTCTTATAGTCTATGGTCGCGGCAAAAAGCTGACACACTTTATCAAAAGAATAAAATTGATCATCATAATTACCTTGGGGTAAATAAATTTCCCCCAAAATGGCTCTTGGAAAAGCCAACGCACCACCAGAATGCTCCTCTTCACAGCCACCGAATAAATTAGCGGAATAACTGATCTGAGACTTAATTTCTTTTTTACTGTAACCAAAATAGTTATCCGCAATCAGCGTGACAATTACACCCTGCATATTACGACAGACTAATTTAAAAGGCTTTCCATCGTTATAAAGATCACCCTCATTTTTCCAGCACATACCCTCTTTACGTTGACGCTCGGTTGCGTCTTTATAATGGGGCAAGCCAAGCGCCTGTTTACGACACAAGACCAAATGCGGTGCGAGAATAATGCAACCGGTATGTCCAGTCCAATGATCAATAGCCAAAGCCGAATCATTTTCAGGTAGATACGGATCGCCGGCATTACCAAAAATAGATTCAATAAAATCCAAATTGGCGACTAAACCACCTGGCGCAAAAAAACGGGTTTCCATGGTTTTTTGGGGACTTATCCCCGGAACTTCCGGAACCACAACAGGGTTAAGCAATAAAGACAACCAAAGTTTTGCAGCGTTTTCTTGTCGACTGGTAAAGGGCAGACTTAACAAATCATCCGGCGGTAACAACGCGATACTTAATAATTCTGCATAAGCTTGAACAGGGACTTCATTCTTGTCAGCCGGAACAGGAAGCCCACCAGCAACAATATGAAATACCCCCTTAGTCGTGCGACGGTCATTTTTAGGATTATGTAAAACACCCTGCCGCATACGGTAAGAGTCAACGTAATCAGAATGAAATTCATTTTTTTGAAAGGGTAATGACAGTTCCCTTGCAAGCCCTTTACGCTCCAATACAAAGGTTTCACCGGGTAAATTGATAGATGCATCAATGCCGTTTTCAAGAAGGTAACTGTTAAGAAAATCCTGAATACGTTGATCTGCCGGACAACGGTAATTAGCCAGCAAGCGGCGTTGCTGTGAGTAGTTTTTTAATAAGCTATCGGCAACCTTAAGGTATTGCTGATCTTCCTCAACGTCGCAAGTAGGCTGACACAAAGCCGCTAATTGCAAATTGATATACTGCAGTTCTTCTAATTGCTTTTGAGTTGCAGAAGTAAACCCCGCAGGAATTGCAGATAAATTCATGAAGTCACTCCACCTTTTATTAACTCATATCTTAAGAATAGCGCTTGATTACACAAGCTGTTATTTTAACGTTTAGGACTTAATCATAAACTGATTCATCATTCATCACCAAGCCTCAATTCACATATCCCACTATAAATATCATAGCGCTTAAATAAGGGCAGCAAAGCCCAAGAAAATAATCCCTCATCTTTAACAGTCGTTAAGGTCTTTGGCTTGGCAATCCAAGGTCATTGATTTAGCTTTTTGAATTTCCTGAGGCGTCATCTGTGCAATATAGATTTCAAGATTTTTTTCTGCATCGGCATAACCACCTAATGCGGCTAGACTAGACCACACATAAGCGCGAACCAAATCTTGTTTGGTACCTTGATTATGCGCATACATACTGCCGAGCACAAATTGACCTTGAACATTGCCTTGCTCAGCGGCTTTTCGATACCAGCTAAAGGCTTTTTTGTAGTCTTGTGATACGCCTAATCCTTGGCTATACATAATACCCAGCTTGGTTTGACTTTCTGCATCGCCTTGATTCGCTGCCAAACGATACCATTTAACGGCTTCTTTATAATCCTGCGCTACACCTTGTCCGTTATGATAGATAAGTCCTAGATTGTTTTGTGCATAAGAAAGCCCTTGCACTGCCGCCAGTCGATACCACTTAGCTGCTTCTTTAAAATCTTGTGGAACGCCTAATCCTTGTGCATAGAGAGTTCCAAGTTTGGCTTGGCTCTCTGCAATACCCTTTTTAGCAGCCAGTCGATACCACTTAAATGCTTGTGCATAATCTTGTGCGACCCCCTGACCCTTCTGATACATCACACCCAGAATCCATTGACCTTGGGAATTACCTTGCTCTGCGGATTTTCGATACCATTTAACGGCTTCAGTATAATCTTGAGTAACACCCAATCCTTGGGTATACATAATACCCAACATCCATTGCGCCCTTGCCTCTCCATGCTTTGCCTGTTGCAAGGTCACATTAAATACAGAAGACTCAGAACCGGAAACTGCTTGACCGGAAAAGAACAAAAAACCAGTTAAAAATAATGCTCTAAAAATACTCATGGGGTTTATGCTTTAACAATTATGGGTTATTTCTTAATTTTACGACTGTATATGAAGTTTACCTTTAACATCTTTTAAAGGATATTAAAAGCTATCTAAAATCTGCAACATGACCCAAAAATAATTGTAGTCGAATATATTCCCTGTAAAGTGAAATTTATCAAGTCAACTAATTGCATGGTATTGATATCATTAACTTATTGATTATCTATGTGTATTAAAATACAAAAGCCCCAATGATCTTTAAGACCAGTGAGGCTTATAAATAGTTATGTACCCATTACAAATGGGAGATTAACTTTACAACATATTAACTAATTAAATTATTTCGTTACTTCAACTGTTTTGTTTATAGTCGATGCTTCTTTAGCTTGATATTGTTGCTTGCGTAATTTGTCTTCATATTCCTGAACGACGCCTTCCATTTCAACACTCTTTATTTGAAAGATAGGCTCAGATTCTAATAGTGAATTCAAAACACCATAATTATCATAAGCTTTTAATATTTCTTCAGCGGCTTCATACAATTTGATGTTTTTACTCTCACAGCTTTGCAATTCAGTTTCTTTTTGTTTATGGCTGCTTTCCAAATCAACATGTATGGCACTTAACTCATTTTTGGATTTGTTAAGCGCATTATACTTTTCAATCACTTCAAGTAATTTTGCATGGGTTTGTTCAAGCGTGTTGCTAACTGCTGCATTACTACTCTTTTGTGCCGCTAACTCGCCGCTAACGCGTTCCTCATCTGACGCTTTGGATGCATTTTCTTTCTTTAACTTATCAACCTCAGTAGCTAGTTTATCCTTTTCAGTTTTCAGTAAATCACGTTCTGTATTAGCCTCTTTAACCATCGCCTGCAATTTGGCAAGTGCTTTACTATTACCGTCGGCTGCACGGGGTGCAGCCGACACTATTACCGGTAACAGACTACTAAGCAACAAAACAGAAACAGCCAATGGATTGAAAAACTTATTCATGCCGATATCCATTTAGAAACGTGTGTTAAGGTCAAGCTGCATGACATCGACACCGTAGTTCGCACCGGAAATCACATTACCGCTTAACCAACGCCCGGTCAGCCATACGTTTTTAACCAATCCGTAGTTACCACCGATGGTCCAACCTTTAACATTGGTTCCCCCTAAATGGAAATCAGAATCGGTGAAAGCATCCAACACAGCATCACGCTCAACATACTTATAATAAGTAAATACACTCCATTTGCCAAACGCATCAAACTTAGGCCAACCCACATCAGTCCTAACTTGGAAGGCATTGGTTTGACCAGCAGGTAATTGGCCGGTTTGACCTAAGTTAGTTCCGCCATTAACAAAAATATCGCGATATTCACTAGAAATAGAGTAATTCAAGTTCTTGGCATAATCTGCACTAAACTTAACATGGGTTGGCGCAAACAAGGCCATATCGTAAACAGCATTAATATTAAGAATATTATAATTCGATGCTAAACCAGCCAACCCAGGCGTGGTAACTAACTGTCCATTTGAAGTAATTTGATTATTACAAATAGATGCCAATGTGTTTCCACCCTGCATATATTGTGGAACTGATTGATTCATCTCTGCGGAGTTAAAAGCACAATCAAAATTATTGGCTTGGTCTGTATTAGATACCGCTTTAATATTTTGATAACTGTAATAAGCAACACCCAATTGCGCTATATCTTGATTATTTAACCCCCAATCTACGCCAGCCTGCCCGCCTACTAACCATTTGTCTCGTGTACTTAAACCGGTTGATGACTGTAAAGGAAATATACCCGCTGTTGTAAACACTGAAGGCCCTTTACCACCACTGGCATCTGACAATTCAGACTTACCCAATTGATGACGTACTGTACCAAATAAACCTTCAAACGATAAATCCTCATCCCATACCAACTCGCTGCCACCTGTAAAAAACGGGTTAGGCGTTCGACCGGCCATTACGGTTAACCAATTAAATTTATTGTCGTTAAATTTACTGTATTTAAGGTAGGCACGATCAATATTAAAATCATAACGGTTGTCATAATTTCCCATGGTTTGGTTGGTCGATACCGGATTACGAATATTACCGGAAGCCAAACGTATACCCGCATCAAAGCCCTCTGCGATATTAACATCAATTCCCAAACGAACCCTTTCACGCGCCTGATTTAAATCACCTTGCGTGTTTAACGCATAAGCATTGGGACCCTGATTAAAAGCATTGCCCAAGCCACCGACGGCATTAATATTTGGCCAATCTAAATAAGTTCCATTAGGTGCATTATCAGAGGCCATAAAACTGGATTGCTCTCTTATCCGCATATCCCCGGATAATTTAAACTTACGCACCCATTCGGGTAAGGCATTGGGAATACCCCATTGTTCTTTTTTGGCTTTTTGCATCACATCGCCAACCACTTCCTCACGTAACTCGCTTCGGACTTGTTGACGAATTTCATCCTTCACAAAATCAGGGACATAAGCAACTCGCACTTCATCATTAGGAACCGTTTCTTTGGGTGCAGCTGCTTTTGCTTCGGCAACCTGTTTATCAGCATCGGCATCGGCCTGCTTGATCATTTCACTCGCTGTTTTTTCGGACAAGATACCTTGCTTAACTAATTGCTTAATAAGATTGGTCGTCGTATTACGCAATTTGAGCAATTCTTCCTTTTCACCCGCTTGTGTTAATCCGGCTGCGCATAGTAATGCTAGAGCCAGTAGCGGCTTCTTGTGATCCATAATTATTTCCTGCCAATTATATAAATAAATTCGTCTATACCGTTCGACTGACTCAAGACGAACGGATAAATCTTGCTCATAATCGCGCTTAAGCCTGACAGCTAAAGTCGTGATGAAATTTTTAGTTTAACGGGTTGTTCCATTCCCGGCGGCGGAACATCTTTTGTTTTTTTAAACTGCGCTATCAGTTTATGCAAAAGCTTATCAATGTCGGGATCATTACTGCCTCGTGACATTTCATAGCGAGTGACTGTACCGTCAGGACTTATCCAAAACTTGATAACGGCTGAATAACTTTTTCTTCTTAACTCGTCATGTTCAGTCAAAATATCGACCAAACTGTCCTTTATGGTTCCGGCATACCAAGCATTTGGATTACCACCACCTAAAAGGCCACGCCCGCCTTTACGACCCACCAAGCCAAAGGCATCAGATCCTGCTGTACCTTCTGCATCCAATCCCGTATCAGCAGCAGGTTGCTGGTCAGGTACATCCGGCAAAGGCTCAGGATCCGGCTCAGGTTCTTCAATTTTCTCTACTTCCGGCTCGGGTATTTTTTCAACTTTTGGCGGGGGTGGTGGAGGCGGTGGTGGCTTAAATAGTGCGATAGGCATTATTTTTTTTTCATGCTTTACCGGCTTTTCACTAGCAAAATCACCAATGATTTTCACCACATAAAAAATGGCTACCAGCAATATTATTCCACCTATAATTTTGGGCAGATAAACTCTAAAATGTTTTTTATTACTCATGAGTCAGAACTGATCCTACTTGACCAAGTTTTGAGTCACTAACCCAACTTGGGTGATTTCAAGCTTGCCCAACAGTGCCAGAATATCAATGACACTTTGGTACTGAACGGTTGCATCACCTTTAACAACAACCGGCAGGGCTGGATTAACGGCCTTATATTGCAATAAGGTCGTTTCAAGTTGTTCCATGGTTACTGGAAAAGTATCAAGAAAAATGGTGCCATCGGCTGTAACGGTAATAGCCTTTGTTTGCGGTTTTGCCAAACTGGGCGTATTACTGGCTTTAGGTAAATTAACTTGAACGCCCTGAACTGCCGCCGTCGTCATCAGGATAAATACAATCAATAACACATAGGCCAAGTCCAGCATCGGCGTAACGTTAATTTCGTCGTAGGCCGCATTTTCTTCTTGTAACTTCATAATTTAATGTTTATTTAATAGACTATTTGTAAGACCGTGGTAACAGAAAACTTAATCCCTATAAATTTGTAGGATTGGCTTTAGCCACGACCATCGCGACTAAAGCTACTCCTACAATAATATTTATCAGGACTAAGCAGCCATTAATACCTCAATTTTCAAGTGTGTTGTTCGCTTAATTTTGCAACAAACTCATCAACAAAAACGTGCATGTCGGCCGTAACTTCCTTAATTTGACCACCTAAATAGTTATAACCAAATAAACAAGGAATCGCCACGATAAGACCGGCTACAGTTGCAGTTAACGCTCCAGCAATACCGGGCGCAATCGCATTAACATTGACCTCACCACTAACCGCAATCGCAGCAAAGGTAATCATTACCCCGATGACTGTACCTAACAATCCCAAAAAGGGCCCACCACTAATCGCGATGGTTAGTAATACCATTTGTGCATTAAGTTTTTGCAGTTCTCTGGTTAAAGTGGCATCCATACTAGCTCTTACTGCATTCATCGATTGAGCCGATAAAACTTGCTCAACACCAGGAACGCCATTCGGTTTATACAAGCGTCGGTTCATTTCTTCAACACCAACGTGGTATAGCCGATAAATGGTTGATCCTGCAAAAGCACCATGTTTTTTAGTGAACGATAACAACAAGGGGGACTCATCAAAGTCTTCATCGTTTTCATCTTCTTCGCTGTTTAAGTTACCCAACTCGTCCGTCGTTAACTTTTTATAAGCCGCTTCAAATTTCTTGTTTTCGCTCTGTACACGACTCAGTACGATAGCTTTAATAATCATTACTAACCAGCTGACCACAAACATAACACCCAAGATGCCGATAATTATCCAGCCATCCATCGTTACGTTTTTTAAAGAACCCATAATCAATGATTCGCCGCCCTCTTCACTGTCCGGCGTACTATCTTCACCATAAGTTAACAGCGCTGATGTTTGACCTTGCATCTGTGAGTCAAACTTAATGGCATTGGCATCAAGCGCCACTTTATAAATCGCAAATTGGTCTAACAACCCGTTAAAACCTCGAGCACCAAACTCATCACCACCGATTGATATATTGCTGGTTAAATCCCTGGTTGCAATACCCAATGATCCGGCAGATACGCCATCAACATACAACATCAAAGAGTCGGCATTAGCGACTAGGGCCAATTGATGCCAAACGCCCATTACTAATGGCGTTGGAGATTTGAGCTCTTGCTTGGAACCCTCTTCAACTTCTACAGAAACTGTTTCCCCTAAAATAGACAAGGTGATATTACCGCCAGCACCTGATCTTTGAAAGATAACGCTATTGTTTTGAGCCTGATCTATTTTTAACCAAGTCGAAACAGTCCATCCCGCAGCAGGGGACATCTGTAAAGATGGCGTTGCCGGCACACGAATAAACTGACTACCATTAAATTGTGCAGCCTCTGCTATCAGCCCACCCTCACCTAACGTTGAAGTCACTTCGCCTGGGTTATTACCATAAGCCGTTAAATCTTTTACGCCGGGCTGACCAAACTCATAGGCCAATACTTGATTAACATCAAAGGTACCTGCGGCATCCTGAGCATCAACCGCTTTAGGATTACCGTAATAGATCCAAATAGCAGGATCAGCAGCCGTTGCAAAATCAGCTGGCAACTTAACCCAAATAAAAGCCATTTCATTAATGACATCGAGTTTTTCAATATAAAACTTTAAGGGAGTTTCTTCGTCAGCAGCCAATATACGAATATCTTTACCCTTATCAGCAAGATCTGCAAAAAAAGTAAAGTTGCCGGTATGTAACCGAATTAAGGCAAACGAAGCAGTTGGGACAGTCAAACCATCCTGCTTTAACTTTGGCGCGTCTAGTGTTATTTTTTTCTTGTATCCCCAATCATCGCTCCACCAAGCCGATGCCAACGAAGGAATTAACATAAGGACTATCAATAAAAAGCCAAACCGTTTCATTATTTCTCTCAATTACAAATCAATGTAATGATTATTACAAAGAATCATTACATTATTATGACGACGCAAGAGAATTAACTTATTTCAATTTTTAAAGTAAAAAAAATCCGGTTTTACGTAAGTAAAACCGGATTATGAGTTGCACCACTAATAGTTAATAGGTCTAATCATACTTCACAACTTAATCACCAAAACCAAGCACTTCAACACTTAGCATACCCAGGGCCAGGTTCTTTTTGTTTTCTTCGTCATTATCATTCAATCCGGTTGATGCTTGTGCCACCTGATTGGTATTAACCATCGTATTATTAGCACCCATTAAGCCTGCAGCTACACTGCCAGAAGAAGCCACCGGAACGCCACTACCAACACCACTTACCTGAATATTATTGGCACCTAATACAGCCGTTGCAGAAATTGTGACATTCTTACCCCCAATACCAGCCTCACCGGCATCGACCACACCCTTTGGCGCAAACAGAAATACATCTCCAGGCTCAACACCGTTAGAACTTGCGGCAGTTCTAATACCGCTACCCGAAACAATAGGGGGAAATTCGATTAACAAATTACCATTCTTATCGAAACTTATTTTAGGTGGTGGTGCTGCAATCGCTGATTTAGCACCTCGACCGGCATCAATATTACCTGCTGATGACCAGATCTGAATATCACCACCGTCAAGTGCAAACACACGCGAGGTATTAACCAAAAAGTCATCATGTGCCATTACATTAATATTTCCATCACGCTGAGCAACAATGCCTAATTCAGATGCTGGCTTTGCACCCGTAAACGAAACCGCCAAGCCGGCGTTTACCTGTCCGCCAGGCACTAGAAGATTAATATCGCCACCATCAACTGTATGAATTCTACTAAAGAATAAACTTATATCACCTTTCCAGTTACTGCCCGGAAATAATGATTCAATCGCTGCAAAGCCACGCGCATTAGCCAAGGCCTTAGTTCCAGCCGAGGCCGAACCTGACTCCCTAATTTCATTAAAAAATACCGGTAAAACCAATGATGACAATTGCGGTTGAATCGCAACATAATCAGCTTCTTTTAATTTTGAAAATGCATCAAAGGCTTTAGTTTCGCTTAATAATGGCTCGTTTAACCGTTCACGCATAAAGCCAATAATTAATGTATTTGCTTTAGCAAAGGCTTCGCCATACTTACCCTCTTTGAAATAAGTATTCATAAATCCGGCATAATTCACTTGACCATTCACACCAGCCATAATCGTCAGATTCGAACCCTTACCTTCAAGATTTGAGTTATACACATTACCCACTGTTGACAAACCACCTGAAGCGCCCAAATCAACATTACGTCCTGCTTTTACAAAAACCTCACCAGGTCCAGAATATTCTGCTTTTGCAGCGTTAGTCATCAACCCCCCGGTAGTCTGGTTACGCCCACTGGTATAAGTCACATCCCGTCCGGCTTCTAAGATTGACACATCGGTTTTATCGATATTTTGTACCGCAAGAGTCAAGTTTTTAATATCCCGACCCGCTTTAACTATCGATTTTTTTGCCAAATTAAAGCTAATATTTTCAATATCACCAGAACGTGTTACTACCCTGACAGGCTCTTTATCACCGGTGTGCAATGGTAAGGTGGCATGATTAAGTTGAGATGAACTAAATGGAAAAATTCGATTCAACAATAGATTTGCATCACCACTGGCTTCGGGTGTGTATGCATTAGGTAATAATGAATTATCGCCATCCGACATACCAAAGGCAATTCCAATCGTTGAAGTAATATTCTGTTCAGCGAGTAAATTCAGGTTTGCAGTAGCTGACGGAAATAATACTATCTGATCTTTTAAAACAATATCACCACCAAACGCGCTCACATTTAACGAAGCGGGATAAATTTGCGCCAGGTACTTTTGATCTATAAAGTTGTACATATTAGTGATTACGGTAGCATCCGCACCTAAATTAACATTACCCGTAAGCGATTTAACTACTAGAGCGCTTGCATCGGTATAGCTAAAAAAGTTAACCTCGGCATTATGCAATATCATAGGATCAGACACGCCAGTCAAGCTGACATCCTTACCCGCATAAACAGAAAACTTTGTATCACCAGTCAAGAGTTGCGGACCTTTTGTAAATTGGCTGCCACCAGTCACTGATCCATCGGCTGAAATGGAACCCGTACCTTTTCCAACATAATAGGTGCCGCCCGCTATATCGCCACCCGCCCTAACTTCCATATTACCACCACCATTAACTTGAACTTGGTTAGTCGAATACTCAAAGTCTAACGCGCCTGGTGCCGTGTTTTTTGTACCTGTCTGCTTACCGGTAGTGGGCATCATCACATCTAGATTACTGATATTTCCTTTTGCACTAATCGAAACATTACCAGCACCAAAAGACCCAATATTTTGTTGGAAAAGTGGATGATCCGAGGAAGCCGGATTACCGGTACTTGTTAAATAACCTAAAGCAACACCCCAGATTGTAGGTGCATTTTCGTTTAATTCGATAGGATTAATAGTTGTTTTACCAGCACGTAATAACCAATCATTAAAATAACTATTACCTTTGGTGCCCGTTATATTGCCTCCTGCAGTTAAAACGAGGTCACCACCTGCTACAGGAAATTCACTATATAAGAAATCTCGCAAGAAATTACTTGAAAGAGAACCATAAGGAGCTAATTCTGTTGGCCTACCAGCGTTATAAACTGAAGAGGATCCATCAGTAAATATAATATCCCCACCAGCGACCAGAGACATATCACCACTACCCGTTCTAACAAAAGAACCTGCACCAATTACCAAATTATTATTATGTGGTGCATCGTGAGTATCTGCACTAGACAAATCAGCACCTGCGACCAAGTTATACGCCCAGGAATTTCCTGCCTGTAATTTATCGTTTACCTTAAACTTAGCGGTTGTTGTTAAACCATTAAGATCTGTTGCTGTGATTTCAGAAACATCCCTAAAAGCATCTGTTATTGATTGGCTTAATGTTAAGCCCTCAGATGCTCTGATAACCACATCTCCGGCATTTCCGTTATACCGCCAATCAACAAGATCCAATTTATCGTTTAGAGTCAGTGTACCGTTATAGTCAATTTCTACACCCGGCGTCAAACTTATACCATGGCCAAGCCTATTAGCGACATTAGCCATATTGGCTGTCGTCATATAAGCATCAGTATTATTTTTGATGGAATTGATATCTGCCGCAACGATTTGACCAATAATACTTAAATCGGCATTACCATACTTTTTAACACCTTCTGCATAAAATTTAACCGCACCTTTTACCGTACCCTCTATTGGTTTGATATTAACATCATTATCAGTCCTTAAAGCGCGTAAGGTAACCATGCCGCCATCACTAGCAGTTGCTCCGCTGACATCAACCAAAGACTCACTTTTTAATTCGATGCCTTGTATACCATCATTATCATTATCAACCGATGACAATAAGACCTTACCCCCTTTGGCACCAGTCGCTGTTAATTGGCTACCACTTTCGAGCGTGACTTGGTCACCTGCATAAATAGCAATCTTACCTCCCTGCGCATTTCCATTGGCATGAAGCTGCCCGGATATGTCGACAGAACCTTTGTCAGAAACCAGCGTTAATGCTTTAGCATTAATTATATTATTTGCTGCCTGCACAATGTCAGCATCACGACTACGTATATAAATTGAATCAGATATACCGGCATTTTTGAATGACTCTACCAACTTATCAAAACTGGTTGAGCCAAAAGTTGATACATCAAACTCTGCACTGCCTGAAGCGGCTTTAATATCCCCAGCTAGTGTTACCGTTTGCTTAGGCGCCTTAAGAATTAAATGGCCACCCGCTTCTGATCTGCCTCCCGAACTCAAATCAATTTTTGATCCCAAATCTAGCTTTACTGAGCCACTATCAGCAATAGCAGAAAATGTACCACCGGGCGTGTAATCGACCTTGTCAGCAAATTTAACCGCTCGACCAGCAAGATCAATTTTTGCAGATGATCCTAAAGTCACACTACCCACCAAAGCATTTAAATTTAGCTTACCAGAGGGAAGTAACACAGTCGCATCAAAAGCAACTGAATCAGCAATAAACTCCATGGCACCACCAAATCCGGGAGTTACTGCGCTTAATTGACCGCCATTGCCATTGACACTGAGTGCATGCCCACTCGCGTCCACTTTAAAACTGGATCCGCCCAATGTTGTAAGATACCCTGCGGTCAAATTTAAATCTGAGGCCATATTCAAAATACTTTTGCCATCAGCCGTAAATTCATTTTTAACATTTAAATTTACTTTATTAAAGCCGTTTAAATAAAAGCTTCCTGCACCCTGAGAAAAATCTGTCGATAGCAAATCCAAACGACCTTTACCTGATCCTGCAGGTGCTGAGGCAATATTTAATGGATTAGCCAACATTAAACTTTTGGCTTGTAATCTTGCAACCTGATCGCTGTTACCGAAACCGGAAATTCCGGCAGCATTAATAACCAATCGATCAAACGATATAGGTGCTTGCAAGCCATCTTTACCGAGCACAGGATTGTTATTACTATCAATCTGCCCAAGATCACCATAGATACCGACCATACCGCGACTATTTAAAACAAGCTCATCAACTGAAATATTTAATAATTTTTGATTACTTAAATTTAAAGCATTGTCAGTAACCCCAACAACATCACCCATGTTAATAGCGTTAGCGCTCAGATTTAACGAGCCGCCTTTCATCAAAATATCGCCTTCCAACGTTGTCGATTGACTGGCGTCAAGCAACATTGACTTGGATGCCTTAAGTGTTGATCCAGCCTCAACAACAAGCTTTCCAGCAGAACCTAAAGTAGCCGTTCTATTTAATGCAATTTGCTTATCCGCTGACAACCGCAACAAAGCACCGTCACCTGTAATATTAAATACGTTATCACCTGTATTAACCGTACCCGTTGCTTCAAGGCTGGCTCCAGCCTTAACTTCTACCTTTTCTTTCGCGCCAGCTGTTAAATCTGTAAACGTTAATTGAGTACCTGCATCAAAAGTAACATTCGAAGCTTCTACAGTAACATCCGTTTCTCCAGTACTTGCATTTATCTTACGTGAACCGCCCAGAAATAGACTATCGACCTTGAGTTTCGATAAATCAGCATCCAAAATCTCCAATTCACCAGAAACGGGGGTGGCGCTCAAACTATCTACGACTTTAATATTGTTAGCCACAAAATCCATTCTGGCACCACGCCCACCAGACGCACCCACATCAATAATTCCATCCAGTAATAAACGAGTTTGCGCAATGATTGAAATTTGACCACTATCTTTAGGTAACAAAGGCACACTGGTTTCATTTTTTAACGCAAGATTTTCATAGAAGTTATTTGCATTCTGGATATCATATTTAGAATGAATTTTTACCTGCTCTGAAGTTTCTATTCGATAAGCACTCGTGCGAGCGTCCTTAATATTCGTTCCGGCCAACATTTGATAACCGGAAACAATGGGTAAGCCATCTTTTGTATGAGTCGTTACAACACTATCTTGAGAATTTGCTTGAGGCGTTATCAAAAATGCGCCCGGTAACAAGGCATAATGAGAGGGTAGAATCGTATATTGTCCTGCAGGTAATTGAGCGCTCCCATTTAAGTAAACAGTACTTCCCGGTGCATAAGACCAACCCGCACTTTCATAGTGATCAAATGCCGCCAATTGAGTTCCAGCAGACGGTATTATTGCAAAACCCCCTTCATAGGACGCACTGCCGGGCTGAAGGTAATCATTAGATCCGCCAGCACCTGTTTGAAACTCATAAGCCTGAAGATTTCCACCACCCGATATATCGATATTACTGCCTTTCTGGAGTATGACCTCAGGAGAGTTCAACACTACTTGTTTTTCCGTTGGTGCAGTAAAAACCAGGTTTCTTGCACTATCCAACGGATATAGCCAATCCAGTCCACCGGCCGTCACACCGAAAGGAATCATTAAGCCAGCAGCTGAAACAGAAGTTACACTTCCTTCACCCAAGGTCAGTTCTTTTTCTGCTGTTAAGTTAATCTTTCCTAATGGTGCCTTAACCACGCCTGATTGGTTAATAATGGGGGCATTAAAATTCAAAATACCACCCGCTGACAAAGGTGTTTGATCTATATTACTGCCCGTTACATTAATTTCACCCGTTGAATTATTTTTAATCGCAAAGGTAAAATTGCTTAATGTTGAAGGATAAAGCTGACTAGCTTGTATATTTAAATTTGCGGCAGTTACTAGCGCACCCAAAAAATCTCTTTGATCACCATCAATACGAACACCAACAGCTCGTAAATCATGTTGACTATTTAAATTGATATCACTAAATGCATCCCATCGGGTCGCACCAAACAACTCGGTCCATTGCGTATTCGCTGTGAGTTTTCCTGCACCTGCTGTTGGCAAGTCTGTCACTTCACGATTTAAAGATGAGCCAATTTTCAAATAAGGCGTGTTAAGCTCCACTAAACCGTCAGCATCACCATTGACCCATTCCAAACCCTGAGCATCTATACTAATTCGTTCTTTTGTGGTCAGACTTACATCACCCAGAAACTTAACTTTATTAGAAGTCGTATTCAAACTGGAGGTTATTAGCCTAAGATCCGATATACCGCCTTTCTCAATCTTGTCAGCACTAACGGTTGCCTGCCCATTAAGCTCAACTGGAATCACTTTACCAAACCGTACATTCTGATCCAGCTTGTTTTCTGCGTCCTGTACAATAGTAAAGTCTAATGGGCCCTTTGGAAAAGGTATGGCTTCTGGCTGTGGTGGTTTACGAAATGACCTGTCCATAATCAAATCAAGACGAGCACCCTTTGTTGATGAAGAACCTGCAAAACCTTGTATTGTTCCATCCAACACAATACCTTCTGCTGCTCTTATACTGACCGCACCTGCATTCGAGGCAACATCTGTCGCAACCACATTATAATGACTTCCTGATGCACCGGCTTGATTGATGTTTAACTGCGCATGAGTTCCCGAAACATCAATCAGTGAACCATTTTGCATGATCACATAACCACGTGTACCATCAATCGTCACCTTCCCACCATCCATTACAGTGCCGGTATTTTGTCCCCGCACATTAACCGGATTTAGTCTTGTATCCCCTTTAACCGAAAGCAAGGCATTTTGACCCAACCAGATGCTTTGTTTTGAATCATATTCAAGGCCAGTGGCTGTATCAATATTCAAGTTAATATTGCCGCCTGCCGCCTGAATAGCACCATCGACAAATATACTTCCAGCCGTAACTTTAAGACCGACCGTTGAACCTTTATCTACATTAATTGAACTTCCGGTTTCCACAACTACACCCGTCGTTCCTGCCAAATTTAAATTAACAGGTGCTCGCAAGTGTTCCGGCAATAAAACGACATCAGTTAAATCTCTAATAGCGCTTCCTGTTTTCTTATCTCTATAATCACTTCGTAATTCAAGATTTTTAGACTTAAGATTGAGAGCAACATCACCTTTTACCTTGAGGTCACCTGTATTGGCATTTAAATTAACGGTCTCAAACCCTAATTCAGGGGTTAAATTAAAATTACCGTTACTGACGGACAAAGCCAATGCCTTTGAAACATCATCTACAGTACCATCGGCTTTACCAATAATGATCTTATCGCTACTTAATGACAAAACACCGTCTTGGTCCAAACCAAAAGCGGATAATTGGCTATTAACCTTTAACAAAGAAGGTGTGCCAGCAACACCTACTGCAGCCAGATCAATCAAGCCACCAGAGCCGGCTACTAAATTACCTTTCTGATTAAGCCAGGCACCACCATCTGCTCGCATAACCGAGCCAGCACTCGCATCCAGATTACCTTCGGATATCACTTTAATTTTTCCGCCATTGATTGCGAGTAAATCAGTTGGATTAGCAGCAACACCGAGCTGAAAGTCATTAACCCAGGCACCCGTAACATCCAAGACAGCTTCTTTACTGATCGATACCTGACCCGCAGTTGGCAAGGTTATGTTGGTTGCAGCTGATAAATTAATTAATCCGCCGGCGGTTTTAATATTTCCGTCAATATTAATACTACTCGCTTCTAAAGATAGCGCCCCACCAGGCACCATATTAATTGAAGTACCAGAGCTTACCGTGGCATTACCCCACGTTTTTACCGAAACATTGGCCACACCGGTACCCTTAAACAAGGCATCTGACAAAACCAAATCAATCGGTTTTTTATTGGGCTGTAGAGGAAATAGATCATTTAGCCCAATAGCTAGATTATTTTTTTCTGTTTGGAAAACAACATTCTGCAATGATTGAAAAGGAGACATATCAACCGCAAAAGTACCGCCTGTCGGCGCATTATCTATTGATCGTTGCGATTCCCCAATGGTAGCACCCGCACTTAATTTGCCATTCCAATTTAATAAAGGTGATTTTATATTGACGGCACCCGCATTTTTACCTTCTATATAACCTGGTTCAAACTGACCTTTCCCGCCCGTGCTCCATGTTGTCGTAACGCCCCACTTTTTGTGCGCTTCTTTTACCGAACCATAAATACCCGCATAATGTTCATTTGGATTAGCGGCATTAATATCGACGATTCTTCCATAATCATTGATAAGCTTGGTGGTATTAATATAACCGTCTTTATATTTAACGGAGCCACCAGAAATATCAAGATTAGCACCCTCATTAATAAGAACATCACCACTAGAGGTCAGATTAATTCCACCCCCCTTGCCCAAACGTTCTGCGATACCACGACTTATTCGAGCCTTTGCCCCACTGGTATCGACAATATTTGTATCCTTGCGCAAATCAACTTTAATTGTTTCGCCTTTAAGAATGCCGTTTCTTTGTAAAGGCGCATCACGCAATTCAAAACTTTGAACTGAAATCTCACCAACATTGCGCTCCATTGCGGCGACAACACCTTTAGTACCTGAAACATCAACCAGCGCACCTTTCTCGACATCAATACGGCCTTTATGCCCAAGTGTAGGATCAGCTAAATTATCAGTGGCCGTTAAATTTACGTTGCCCCCCGTCACCTTAATAGCCGAACCTGACTGCAAATGCACTGTATTTCCAGTCACCTGCAAATAAGATTCAGGTTGTTTTTGTTCATCAATAGCACTGCCGCCATTAGTATCCGCAATGATTCGGGTGACACTACCACGAGTAAAGATTACTTTTGATTCTTTACCTAACCCATCAGCGCCTGCTTCAGCTCGATTAGTACTGGTTGCAATTAACTGATCACCCAGCTTGCCGTGCTGCTCTTGTGCAAGCAGACGTATTGAACCGTTAACATTAACAGACGTTGTCGCAGTTATCCGCCCCTGTTGATTAACCGCAAAACCGGCCATGGTGACATTACCCTGTTTTGCCAGCACATCACCGGTGTTGGTAACTTTACCGCCGGTATCTACCTCTACCACCAAGCCGGCAAAAGGACTTTTAGAATCGGCAGACTGCAAGTAAACCTTGTCCTCACTGGCGGCCAAAATAATTTGACCTTGTTCACCACTCGATAATGAACCTTTATTAACAATCTTGGGCGCGGCAATAATAATTCGACCCGTCTTGTCAGTATGAATTTTAGCGCCAGCTTCAATCAAAATACTGGCGGTCTTGGGATCCATAACGCCACCCGCTTTCATAGGTTCAATGGCCAGAGCCGCACTGCCATCTTCATCGAATACTCGCGTAATACCTCGATTAAAAGCCTCGTCCGAAATTTTTAGCGTACTGGCTAACAGGGTATTAGTATTTACGACCGAATCTTTACCAAAGACAAAACCATTTTGATTATATAAATAAACTTGGCCATTAGCCGTAATCTGACCCAGTATCTTACTGGGATCTTGCTGTGCAATACGGTTAAGTGCAACTGATGAAGCGCTGGGCTGAACAAAATTAACGGTATTTTCTTTGCCAACATTAAAACTTTGCCAGTTAAGAATAGCCTTGTCTGAGTGCTGATTAATCTGCAAGGTATTTCCATTTATCAACTGACTGGCACTACCGGAGGTAACCCAACCAGCTCCTGCAACCGGAACCGGTAATTCAGCAAAAACAGGCATACCCGTGCTAGCAATAAATCCACTCGCTATAACAATCCTTACTCCGGCAACAAGCGGCTTTAGCCTAAAAAAATTCTCAGAGGATTTAAGTACTTTCTGACTGCTGGACATAGATGTTGCCTTTACAAAAATAATTAACACACATTGGTTAGTCAATAACCAAGTCGTTTACTGCACCCCTTTTCATGCAAAGGGTTTGTGCTGTAACTATCTGAATTCTTAAAACTCGGTAGCCACTATAAAATCCAACCTTGGATCACCGGTTTTTACCGGCCCCAAAGCAATAAACGGAAAACCGAGATTAAGCGCAGCCGTCATGAATTTTTTTATCTGAAAATCAAAACCAACACCGCTGCCCGCCAACGAATAGGTACTCACTTGGCCCGGCAAAGGATTTTGTACCCAACCATTAGCGGCATCAATAAATGCTTTTATTTTGACATTATTAAGATACTCGCCATCAAGTGTTCCGAGGCGAGGCGAATGGAGCTCAAACGAACCAAACACACCGTCATCGGCCAGCGCCATTGTTTCGTAATAGCCGCGTACATTTAAAGCACCACCTAATGAGAATTGCTCATTACTAATCAGTGATGAATCAGCGACCTGACTGGTTACATGCGTACTAGCTTCCATACCATAAGGCAACTCATGCATAAACTTTAGATCACTGGATAGATACAAGTAGCTGGATTCGCCTTGATATCGTTTTCCTTCAAACTGCGCCTGATCATTACCCAGACCACGTACTGAAAAATGCAGGCCCAAATCAAAAGTAGTCAGTGATTCTTCAGCGCGTAAACTACCGCTATACTGCGCTATAAACGGCAGATAACTAATGGGCGTATTAAAGCCCTGACCCACATTTTTAGTGACTGCTACTATCTCTTTAAAATCTTTATAATCAACGCCGACTGTTGCACTGTGCATATAATTATTCAACGCCGGCAAAGGCTTGATTAAACGAGCACCAAATATATAACCGTTACCAATGACCGAGGTGCCGACACTGGCTACACTTGAATCCGATTTAACGCCATATAATGCCAAGCGCATATCTGTATTAAAAACCGGCATTGCGTAAGTACCCACAAAAACCTGCACTTGCGAACTATCCTCAGGCGATACTTGATAAGTAAACGAAGCACTGTGCATGGCTTGCCATAAATTGTCGTAATGCATGGATGACACCAAGCGTAAGCGCTCCGTTCCGAAAGTATTACGTCCATTTAGCTCTACCCTGCCATGCAAAGGGAGCTCATCTTTAACTTTTAAATCCACTTCAAGTGTTCCGGGGGTTTCACCGGCACGCAAAACCGGCTGAATTTTACGATCGGGGCTTTGCCCGCCCAACTCGGTCAACTGTTTCTGCATGGTTGGAAAATGCGGCACATTACCTTCAGCTAATTCAGGTACGCCGGCCTTAATTTTACCCATCGCAAAATAACGTGAATCTTTAACCTTTAAACGTGAGACTTTACCTTCAACCACTTGCAAATAAACGATACCGTTTTTTACATCCTGCTCTGGAATATCCACAGACACGGTTTGATAACCTTGGGTACGATACAATTCTTCAAGTGCGGTACGCGCCAAATCTACATTTTCCAGGCTTTTTTTCGGCCCCAAAAAGGGATAAATGGTCCGTTCCAGTTGCTTCTTATCCAGTTTGGTACTGCCTTTTACCCGCAATTCCAGTAAATCAAAAGTCGCGGGTTGCTGTTGCGCCGTTTGTTGAGCAACCTCTGCTACAGCCTCTTGCTGCACTTCTTGAGCGTATCCTTTGAACCCTGCCTGAGCCAGGATCAAACCACTCCAAACCGCCCAGACTAAGGCGCGGCTTTTTTTATTCCGGTTTAATTGCATGCGTATTGGTAAGACTGTTTTGTTAATTTGCACTTTCATACAGAAAGCGGCTCACTTTTTATTATATTAAAGTTAAGTTAAGGTTTTATGACAAAACCGAGGATTAAGGCTAAATGTAAAATATTGAACGAGTTGCGCGATCACTAAAGCCAAAATTCAAACAGCCCACTCGATTTATGTGGCGCCTTAGATTCTTAAAAAGCCTTACTATTACCAGCTGAACCTAAGCCAAAAAACAGTTGTCACACAAGCTTCATCATTCGGTAACAATCCTTTAACAATAAACATCTATAGTTAGAAAAAAAATTGTCTTCAAGGTATTAAAAAGCAATTTTATTTATTAAAAATGACATGATCCTTATATCTACCCTCTATTCAGAAATACTTAATAAGGTAAATATAGCGATTATTAATGGTGTATCTAAACTTCAACCTCTAACCAGTTTTTCTTGGGGTTGTTAATTAATCCATTGGGTGACTACCCAATAAATTTATTCATAAGGAATCGCTACAGTGGCTACTACCCCAGCAAATACCATCTCAGTATCAGGTAATTCATCAGAACTCTTTTTATCAGTTTATGACGCAACTACCAAAAACACCTTTTCATTAGATACCGGTTTAACACTGGGTGATTTATTACTACACGCTACTGATCCTAACTTTACATTTTATAAAGACCTGTCAACAGATACTGATTGGACAGCTTTTCTAAAAGGCTTTAACGCTGCAACGACTACTTATGGCCTTGCGGTTGCTAATAGCAATATCGATACACTATTAACAACATCAAGTGCTTCGAGCTTACCATTAGCAGACAGTAATTCAACCTTAAGCCAAATGATTACTGCGATTAAAGATCATGCCGCACAAATCAATTCTGGAACCGGAATAGCTGACGGCTCGAAAGTGGTCAATGATAGCGCCACAGCAGGTACCGGCCAGTTCGTTGATTTTAATACCTTGTTTGGTAATCAAGCCTCACCCTCAGCCAGTGTGGCGGGCAAGTATGGCTCAGCTTTAAGTTTTTATTCCGAAACGCTAAATGCCAACAACAACCCCGTTGTAACTAAATTTTTAAACTCATTTAAATTGTCCGGTAACATTCTTACATTTGGTAATCCGACTATACCCGATGGCGCACCTGCTCTTAATACACCCGCTGATATTACGTACACCGATACTATCTTTAATGATGTATTTAAGCCTGTTACAGGCACATTAGTTGCAAAGGATATTGCCGGCGCTGTTTTAACCAAAGATACTTACGGTATTGAGGGTACTGGTGTGACTGAAAACAGCAGCCACACTACTTCTAGCCAAACCAATGCTTATGGTAAATTAACGGTAACCAAAGCGACCGGTGCTTATACGTTTGAAGCTAATGATTCCGCTATCGAAGCCCTAAAAGTTAAAGCTAGTGCAACGTTTAAAGTCACTACAACTTCATCAGATGGCAAGCTAAACGACAGTGACACACTAACGATTAACATCATTCAAAAAGGTACAACTGAATCGCTGGGCAATGATAAATTGACTGGCGACAATGCCAATAATAAATTTGATGGCTTGGCAGGTAATGACATAATCAAAGGCTCGGGTGGTAATGACTTCTTGACCGGTGGCTTAGGTAAAGACCTTCTGACCGGCGGCAAAGGCAAAGATACATTTGATTTTAACGCTACCGCTGAAAGTAAAAAAGGCGCATTGAAAGACTTAATCACCGACTTTAGCCATAAAGAAGGCGACAAGATTGATCTTGCTGGCATTGATGCCAACATTAAGACAAATGTTGATAATAAATTTGCATTTATTGGCTCATCTGCCTTCCACCATAAAGCGGGAGAACTACACCTTGTTAATGGCGTTCTCTCAGGTGACACCAACGGTGATGCAAAAGCTGATTTTGAAATAGCCATTACTGGAGTACATAACTTAGTCAATGCTGATTTCGTGTTGTAAGTCTCTATTGGGCACCTCTTTTGTGCTCGTGATTAACTGAATAAACTCAGTAAAAAAGGCCAGGTACTGTCTAAAGTCCTGGCCTTTTTTTATTGCTATGACCATTTTTTTTAATGTAGGAGTGTCTTTAGCCACGATTATCGTTGCTAAAGACACTCCTACAAAATTAACCCGCACCAAAACTATTATCTTTTCTATTGGCGCACTAAATCCTCTACTGCCTTACAAAACAACTACCGCCACTCTCAAATAACATTGACTCATAACGAGTTCATAGCTGGCTTGGTTGCACCAACATAAAATATCTTACGCCTTCAACCAACCCTGTTTATAGACAAACTGACCTTATTGCTCCTTCAATCGGCCCTGTTTAAGAATGACTGGGCTCGTTGCTCCTTTAATGGGCGAAATTACTTTTAAGATTCTTCAATTTGCATAATACTTAACCCATCTTCGTCGCCAGCATAGATAAGCACCTGTTTTACATCAAGTTATATTTTTTTAGCCTCTCAGATGGCACTACAGATTTTTTATTATCAATAACCGTCTTGCATTTACCAAGCGGGTCTGGATTAATGCTCAAGGCAGTGAATAGTTGTTGTTGCCTGACTTCGGGTTGGGTCGTGGTTCTGAGGTG
>JAPLRP010000002.1 GCA_026399095.1 Methylococcales bacterium
AGCGTGCCCTCCCGGTGACTTGATAAACTCAATTTTTCCAGCTAACGCCCATCGGTTTAAGGTCTTTGGATGAAAGCCAAACATATTCTGTGCTTCTTGTGGTGTAATATACTTACTCATTGTAATGTCCATTTTATGGATTAATGAGTATATATGTTACTATTTAACGTTACTTAATCAATGGACTTGCATTAAAATTTTTTTATGATGTTGATTAACATAGCGTGATAAATACTTTGTTGAATGGTTAACAAGCCTGTTTACTATTGATCTGGATGATATTTTTTGATTTTTTCAGGGCTTTACTGAGGATCATATAGGTATCTTTATCAAAAGCAGGTCGATTGCCGACTATTATGTCATGCACTTCTGCCTCGTTTTTGGCAGTGCCCAGATAACACCAATGATCGATGATGTGTAAGTCTTCTGCTTCTTTAAGACCCACAGCGCCTGCATAAGGCCAGGTGGCCAGTTTTAATTTGGTCATAGCTTGTTGCAAACGACCGGCATGCGCTAAGGGTGATTCTTCTCCTACACAAGCGCCTTGGCATTTTTGTAGTTGTCTTGCAAAACACGGGCGGCCCTTTGCAGTCTTTTCAATGCCCAGTACGCTCAAACATAACTGATTGTCATCGGCGATATTGCGTAGTGCTTTTTGGGCATCCCGTTGATTGCGGTAAAGACCATAGAGATTGTCTTGGGCACCAAAATCAAGATCGTCGGCCCATGTTAATTTGGGACTGAGGTGCTCTGTTAGTTGGTTAAGTTGCCAAGCGCATAATGCATTGCTGCGTCGCAAACGACGGTTATGGGTAGGTTGTCGTGTTTTTATTAATTTTGCTTCCAGCAGTAACGCACCAATTTCACCAGCCGTTTCTATCCAATCAATGCGCCGCAGTTGTTGGGATAAACTCATTTCCTTGGAATGGCTATGGTCAGCCGAAAAATGTGACAATACGCGTTGTTTTATGTGGGTGCTTTTACCAATATAGAGTGGTAAGTCGTTTTCACCATAAAACAGATAGACGCCAGGTGTATCGGGTAAATTATCTATCAAGCTGCGATCAATCTGCGAAGGCAAGCTGGAACGACCAACCAACTTTTTAACGGTAGCCGCAATAAGACCGGCTTCTTGAGTCTGTTGGAGTTGTTGCCAAAACTGATGAATTAATTGGGCATCGCCTAACGCTCGGTGTCTTGCACTCACCGTTAAACCATGGCGTTCAATTAAGCTATCAAGGTTATGGTGTTTATATTCAGGGAACAAGGCTCTGGATAGTTTGACACTACACAAGACAGTGGGACGAAAAGTGATTCCTGCGCGGTTGAATTCATTCTTTAGAAAGCCGTGGTCAAAACGGGCATTGTGAGCAATAAACAAATAACCGTCCAACAAGGTCGACAGTTCTTTTGCTACGGTTGCAAATAACGGCGCATCAGCGACCATGGCATTGGTAATGCCGGTTAATTTTTCGATAAATACGGGGATTTTGGTTTGTGGCTGAACCAGTTGGCTCCATTCACGGACACCATTTTCATCAACCAGTACGACACCGATCTCGGTAATACGATCGATTGTTGCGTTGCCACCTGTAGTTTCTAGGTCAACAAAAGCAAGGCGAGAGCGTGTTGTTAAGATAAGATTACCCGCACTACACCACGATCTCGCCTATTTCTATAGTCATGCCAGCCCTTTCAAATCTTAAGCAACGGATGCTTGCTTGATAAACTGTTTTATAAAATACACCAGTTGATCAACCGGTTTTCTTTTGTAATGCTTCATGATCTCATCAACTTTATTATAAACTTGATCGTGCATGTGAATTCTATGTACCATGGTCGCTCTCCTCAGCTTTCTGTTGTTGTTTATTAATGTGTTCGGTAACTGCGCATTTGTCCAACTAACACGCCTTGTATTTCTACTTGCTCGGGGCGATAAGACAATGCGGCCATTGTGGTATTGGCAGGCAATAGTAAGACCTGCCCTACTCTTTGTTCCAGATACTTTAAGGTGGCATCAGAACCTTCAATTAAGGCCACTACAATTTCTCCGTTTTTGGCATAGTCCCGTTGTTCAATAACGACCCAATCGCCATCAAAAATGCCGGCATCAATCATTGAATCACCTTTAACCTGTAAGACATAACAAGGTTTGTCTGTTTTAAGGGCATCCGGCACGTTCATATAAGCGATATTGCTTAACGCTTCAATCGGCTTGCCAGCAGCAATGGCACCGATAAAAGGCAGGCCTTGTTCGGGTGACTCGTTGTCTTGCTGTGCGGGTGCGGTCAAACGTACTCCGGCTTTTTTATTGCCGGTAAACGGCTCTACCAGACCGGCATTAATCAATGCCATTATGTGTTTGTATAATGACCCACGTGACGCCATACCCAAGCGCACACAGAGCTCATCCAGACTGGGTGGACAAGTAAAGCTGTCGTTATTATCACGAAGATAATTAAAAATTTCCCGTTGGCGTCGGGTTAATACGTTCATGTATTGATGTCTCTAAAAGCGTTTTAAGTTTTTGTTATCTTATCAGAAGTTAAGTAGAAAGCAAGAAAAAGAGAACAAAAAGAAAACAATTGAAAATAAAGCAAAATAACGCTACTGTATTCTTTTTGCTATCCACTACCCTGCTTACCCAACCATTATGCCCATACCCCTCTCTGAAGTTTTGCTACCAACCCCCTACCCTCGCGTATTAGCGCTGCCTTTATTTAGCGGTAAAGTCGCCGCAGGCTTTCCTTCCCCTGCCGATGATTACGTGGAGAAGAATCTGGATTTAAACGAACTATTGGTGCAAAAACCGGCCGCCACCTTCTTTGTACGTGCACAAGGTGAATCCATGTTGGGTGCGGGTATTCATCCCAATGATATTCTGGTGGTAGATCGATCTATGGAGGCGGTAGCCGGCAAAATTGTCATTTGTGCCTTGAATGGTGAGCTAACCGTAAAACGTCTGGAACGTACTCATGAGCAATGGCAACTGAAAGCAGAAAACTCGGCATACCCGGATATTGTTCTACATGATGACTTGGAGATGGTGATTTGGGGCGTAGTCACCAATGTAATCCATGCCCTGTAAAGTAAGCGCTTAAACCAGATCATGCACCCGCTCATTGCACTGGTTGATTGCAATAATTTTTACGTGTCTTGTGAACGGGTTTTTCGACCCGATTTGATCGGCAAACCGGTAATGGTGCTGAGTAATAATGACGGTTGCGTAGTGGCCCGCAGTAAGGAAGTTAAAGACTTGGGCGTAAAAATGGGCGTACCGGTTTTTCAGGTTCAGCAGTTGATTAATCAACACCAGATCCATTTATTTTCCTCCAACTACACGCTTTACGCTGATATGTCTTCGCGCGTCATGGCCACATTGGAAGCCTTTGCACCGGCTATGGAAGTGTATTTGCGTATTCTGATTAATTTGAACACCAATTCTGATGGACTTGAACACCTAAAAGCTAACGCATCGATGGAAGTGAATTTTTACTCTAAGTGTTCAACTTGAGTCAAGGAATTCATTTTTTTTCGCATCGACTCCCCTTG
>JAPLRP010000067.1 GCA_026399095.1 Methylococcales bacterium
AACCAGTTACTGGTGTGTCGATGAAGATGTAAGTGATATTCTTATCCATTGTTCATAACTTACTTCTACTGATACTGCTCTAACAACTGAAGGATAATGATGAAAAGTAATATTGGCAAAATAGATCGTCTTATAAGATTAGCAATCGCACTGTTTCTCTTGGTCTATGCCTATTGGCAAGGAAGTTGGATTGCCTTTGGATTTTCCATTTTTACTTTTTATGAAAGCTGGGCATGTTGGTGCGGTTTCTATCAGCTCATCGGTAGGAGTAACTGTCCCTTACCCAAGCAATAACTTATTAATTGCGATCATTATGAAAACTAAGGCATCTAAACGATTAAAAACATTATTTGGCGCACTCTACCTTTTTTCTTTTAGTGCCACGCTATATGCACAAACCAGCATTGCCATTCTGGATTTTGAACTCAGCGATGTAACCCTTGCTCCTAACATACCTGCAGAAATTAGCAGAACAGCCAGTATTAAAGGTATGTTGGAAGGTGAGTTACAAAGAGCAGGTTATAAAATGATTGTAATTGATAAAGATGCACAAATTGAAGCGAATGGTGGATTCGGCTATCTTTTCAATCATAATGATGTTGCAGCTGACTTAGGTAAAAAAGCAGGTGCTGATTATGTTTTAGTAGGGAGATTGCATAAACCAAGCTACCTATTTGCTTATCTAATGGGACATTTGATTAAGACCGATACGGGTGGATTGATTGAAAATTATGTCGTGGAAACCAAGGGAGGCGATAAGAAACTAACACTTAAAGCTGTCGAAACACTAGCATCAAAGATAGATGCTAATCTGGATAATATTTACATCACGCCACCACCGAGTAGAGCGGTTCACCATTAAGATCTTCGTTTTATAGCCTCACAAGTAAGTTTCTCAATCCCTTCCGAAATTAAATCTGTCAGTCTGATGTTTGGTAATCGTTGTATGGATTTATGATAATACTAAGTGGAAGTGAATTTGGCATGAGGTTTTTTGGCATATCATGATCCATCTTTTCCACGTTTTACCAAGATGATAATTTGATATAGATAAAGCTAAACGTTACCTCAGTTAGATAAAGGTAACGTCAATAATTTCTTCAAGATAACAATTAGTTACTGTCTTACAATCAATATCAGTTTTCGTTGTTAACTGCGAAGGGATGAATAGCCGTTGATTTTTCAGCAACAACTTCAGCAGCAGTAGGCGATCCAGCAACAGCCCTTTTGAGTGCTTCTTTGGTTGCTTGATAGTTAAATTTTTCAATAAGCGCATCATCATCTGCTAGCCAATGAATAAACACACCCACACAAATAAATAAGTCATCTGCTTCATCGGCTGGTATTGTGCCATCTTCAACACAGTCAGCAACCGCCATAGCCACGCCACGTTGAGCAGGACCAAACATTTGAACCGCTTGTTTAGAACCTTTGATGGTGACTTTATTAAACAAAATAGTAGCGGGTTTAACCATTAGATTAGGTGCAACAACCGCTAAAAGCGTAGTAAACCCTTTTTTGTTATTGGTTAAAGCATGAGCAAATGCTCGCTCTGCAACAGAGCCTCTAGGTCCAATAAGTAAATCAATGTGAGCAATTTCATTGCCTTCACCTATTAAAGATTCACCAATACATAACTGATGAATGATTGCTCGACTTGTATATTCTCCCGTACAGAAGAAATTGGAAATATAATTTAATACTGACACTGTTACCTCTTATTATTATTTTACAAAGAACATTAACGCTATAAGCAATCTCATAACAAAATGCACTATCCTCAGATGATATTTGATCATAATTAGCTTATGGTGCCTAACAAAATAAATTTATCCTGTATTCAAAATGTAATCTGGTCTTAATAAATCATCAATTCTCTTCTCAATCACAGTGTAATCAGCGTCAATGACGTAACCAGTATCAGTTTTTTGAGCTAACTTTATCGCCCGCCAGAATTTATATCCGATGATCGCCATCAGTATCGGATTTCAAAAATACTGAAAACAGAATTATGGAGTCTGCGATAATTGCATATTCTAGCCCAACTACCTCCAACCTGAACAAAGCAGGAAAGAATCATCTGTTCATGATTCTCGATGCTGCTCATAATATTCCCGCAGCATTATTAAATACCAGTGCTTACAAAAATAGCAGATGATTTGGAACACTTGAGGGAATTACTTGATGAGATTGATGATGTAAGTTATATAGACTAATGAACAAACTCGAATTATTCCTTATATTGCTGCTTGCTCTATCCACTTTAGCTGGATGCAACCATGTTTAGATAAAAAATAGCCGCTTTATACGGCTATTTTTAAACTAAATTTCCTTACTTAATATAATGAACGATTAGAAATAAAACTATTGTTAACCCCAATCCGCAGTGAATAACACCTTTTATGCTGGCATAAGGCGCCATTTTCCCGCCAGCAGGTAGTTTTTGTAACGCATTAATGTTTTTTAATACGGGATAGGCTCCGTTATATTCCAAAGTAAGAATAACTAATACTGCAATAAGAAAGGCAAGCAGATTAAAGCTGTGAGGAAAATGTGAAGAAGCTCCCATAAAATAGAGCATTGGAACTGAAAACAAAGCGTTGGTTCTTGAGGCTAATCCTGCAGTTGCGAGCGCTTCAGCTGCTGCAGGTAATGCTTCACCGCCATTAGCCACTTGAGTTGTCGATGCTATAACTATTTTTTGATTTGGATAAATGATTAACCAAACATTTGTAAACATCATAATACCTAAAAGAGAGCCAACATAAATATCAATGGAGCCACCACCACCCCTGACACCAAGCATACCAAGTCCAGTCAATAGCGTAACTACTGCTCCCCAACGAAACCAACAGAGTGCACGTGGAAGTAATTTTTGAATAACATCCGATTTAGCAGTCGCATCTGCTTCTTTAAAAAACTCACCTTGAACAAGATTAAAATAGTACAGTAAACCAATCCAAGTAATACCTGCTAATAAATGCCCCCATCGCAAAAGCATTTCATAACCTGCCGTTGTAGTAACTAACTCCATAACAACCTCCTCATTTATAATTATTATTGATGTTTATCACACTCTTTTTTTTATGTGACGCTAACTTGATATCATATTTTTTGTGCTACGCCAACCAAAATACTTCATTTCTTATTTAAATCTCATATTCATTAAAAAAACAACCTGAAGATAATTGACTATACGAGTGGAGTTGTTGAACGAAGATGTAACTGGATAAAAATTAAATTCGTCATATTGGTGCAATTTAAATATACAGTTACTTTTCTTTGGTTAAGAATTCGCGCTTTTTTTAGAAAACGGTATAAAGTATAAGGCTATTGTTTTCAAAAATTTGAAGAGGAGGCACAAGGCGTTTAGCCTTGTGCTGACAAATAACAACAACAAAAGACAACTAATTAAAGCTGCAAAAATGAACTGTAGTCATCAAAAATAATAAAAAGGGATGAATTCCGCTTTATGTGAGCTTTTTTATACCTGTAATTAAATACCCTCCACTTATCTAATTCCAATATTTACGTTTACACTGTTTACAACAGTCATGGCAAACTTTTATATTATCTCGATGGTTCACACGACTTACCTGTCCGGATAAGATAAAGCCAGTATCGGTTTGAACAAAAGTAAAACTATTCCCCTTTTAGTGTATTACTAGAACAAGTTTTCCTAAATGGCTCGGAAGTGACTGTCCCCATTCATATTGGCTACAACCTATAACCAGTAATAGACAAGTAAGATTAAATTATTTTCATCATTTTTATCCTGTCGTTAAAGCTATGAGTTTTTTATTTTGCTAAGATGGCAAGAAACTCTGCTATTACTTACAACCCAAGAGTTTCATAAGCCTTCTTTCATAACGCTTCCAGCATTTATCAGCCAAACATATGAAATATTTCTCTTGATAGCGAGTAATATCAGTCTTCTTAGACAAATTAAATATGTTTTTATATAGCTGAAAAGCCTGCTCTGTTAGTTCATTGGATGCAATCATATCTCCCTCATTTTTTATAAAGTAATTTAACAAAATATTTTTGTCTAATGTACTAGGAGGCTGTCCGAGAATACCAACGAAAATTTAGCAGCCCGAATTACTCCCCCTCCAATTTTCATGGCACAACCGTAAATCACCCTAAAGAAGCCTAATATATTCAATATAAACAATGTGTTATGGTATAATAAGTGCA
>JAPLRP010000070.1 GCA_026399095.1 Methylococcales bacterium
CGATAAACTCTTGGAAGAACATCAAAAGCAGAAAGCGGATAGCTAATTAAATCGGCCCTCGCGCTCAGTGCTAAGAAAATCTTACGTACTTCACTGGGGGGTCGCGTTCATCCCTGAATGCTTCAATGATCTTAAGCTGAAAACCGGAAAAATAAGCATAGCCAAGACGATTTGCAGGCACAGCAAGACAATACTCAAACAACGCGATTGCCCAAGAAATCAACACAACTTTCCAAAGCGGCCACTCTTGCCCGTATTTTAAATGCCCATACCACGCAAATGAATCAGACATGCAAAACCTGTTTTGCCAAAGACTGTGTAACATTATATAAACACAATTTAAATTCGGGTTACCAACTTTAGACGGGACATTCCATATCCATTCGTTGCAGACAAATTATCCTAATTTCGATTGCAATCACTGTTATCATATTGCCGACATTCATTACTTGTACCATCTTAAGTGTTTGGCTAAACCTCAATAAGCCGCAGACCCAACCAGGAACGAGGTTTTACCCTATCCGGCTTATGAAGCCGATGATATTGATTTGAAGACCGTCATGGTTTACGAACATTTAAAACATCAATATTACGGCGGAGGAATGAGTATTAACGGGCGGTATTAATCACCAAAAAGTTAGGTATTATATTGAGTATGGCTGTTTATAGGCATAAACAATCAGACTAAAAAACAAGACTAGTAACCCATAAATAACTGGCATATCACCCCAGCGTGCATAAGGTGTCATGCCGGCCATGGGTATGATGGCTTCGTTAAGTACCGTGGTGGTAAACAAAGGCGCTTGCTTGATGATGTTACCCTCAGGCCCGATAACTGCAGTTATGCCGGTGTTAGTGGCCCGCAACATAAAGCGTCCTACTTCAAGGGCTCGCATTCTGGCCATTTGCAGATGCTGGTGTGGCTCTATGGAGTTACCAAACCAACCATCATTTGTCACGTTAACCAGATAAGCGGCCTCACGCACCCCTATTATGCCAAGATCACCAAAGGCGTCTTCATAACATATAGTCGTTATAAAGGGATAGCCACCTGCTTTCATTAAGGGCTGCTCATCACTGCCGGGTTTAAAATTCCCCAGCTTTATCGCCAGACTGTTTAAAATAAACCCTGACACGGGTTGCCAAGGCAAAAACTCACCAAAAGGTAATAAATGCTTTTTTTGATAGCGTCCGGCTTCTTTACCCAGCGTCATTACAGCATTGTATTTATCCTCTTTTGAAATACCCAGCATAGGAAGGCTGACAATTAAATCGGTGTTATGTTGCTTAGCGGCATTACTTAACGGGATTAAAAACCAGTCATTAACCTCTGATAAATACGCGGGAATGGACGTTTCAGGCCAAATAATTACAGCCGAATCCCAATGGGCTTCTGTCAGTTCTTTATAAATTTGTAGTGTTTTAAGCTTATTCTCCGGGCGCCATTTTTGATCTTGGGTGATATTACCTTGAATTAACGAGACTTGAATAGGCTTGCCGATGATATGTGTCCATTTGATCGTCTGCAATAGACTGCCCGTTACCCATAAGCTAATAATAAGCGTAATTAATAGTAATTGATGGCGCTGTACTTGAAGTAGATAGGTGATAATAGAGGCCGTTAAAGCTACCAAAAAGCCTGTGCCATAAACCCCTACAATAGGAATATAGCCAGCCAAAGGGGTGTTTAGTTGGGGGTAGGCAGTTTGCAGCCAAGGAAAACCGTTTAGTAAGCAGTTACCGCGAAAATATTCGACCAATAACCAAACAACTGGAATCACCAATACTGAGACCAGCGCTTTATTGTTAGTTCGAATTTTTACAGAAAGATAACCTGCCAAGGCTGGAAATAAAGCCCAAAAACCAAAAAAAAGCCCGGTTAACAAACTCGAATTTAGCCAATTAGCGCCACCAAAATCATGAATGCTGATGTAAACCCAAGATACGCCCAAACCAAACGAGCCCAAGCCAAATAAATAGCCTCTTAACAACGCGCGTTTGGATGTGGTATTTTGCCAGGAAGCAAACAGGAGACTTAACGCCAATAGCGCAAGGTAGGGATAATCAAACGGTGCAAATGCCAGGGCAAATAAAATACCCGCCAAGACTGAGATAATATCCCAATAGTTATTTGCTTTCATTTACATGGGTAGCCGTTAAATTGAAGCTAAGTTTTATGCAAGCTTTTTAATAGTTCAGCTCTTTTTTGTTTGGCACGCTCTACTTTTTCGAGCGCTTCTTTTTCTTTACGTAAACAACGCGCGTCATAACGACTTTTTGCATGCCTAGTAATGGCGTATTTTTGTACTGCATCATAAGACTGCTGGACTGGCAAGGGCTTCATGATAATACAATCGACCGGACAAGGTGCTATGCAAAGCTCGCACCCGGTACATTCTGAGGCGATAACGGTGTGCATAAATTTAGCGGCACCCACGATCGCATCAACTGGACAAGCAACGATACATTTAACGCAGCCGATACAGTCTTGCTCAATAATAAAAGCGACGCTCTTGGGTTTGTGCTGACCAAATACTGGGTTAAGCGGCTTGGGATTAAGGTTTAATAAACGGGCTAATTCGCTAATACCTTCATCACCACCCGGCGGACATTGGTTGATGTCGGCAACACCCGTTGCAATGGCTTCAGCATAGGGACGACATCCCTGAAAGCCGCATTGTCTACATTGAGTCTGCGGCAAGATAGCATTTATTTGATCAATCACGATAACGCTTTAATTTAAGTTTGGCTGGGGGGGAATTTGCGAAGAGCATAGTTATCGAGCTCTCCCTCTTTGAAAAAAGCAGTTAAGGAAGACATAATTAGATAAATCCCCATCAATCCCCCTTTTTCAAAGGGGGAAGAGAAGATAAATATCCTCATACTGGCTCTGTTATTTTGCCTTACCAAACAGGCCTTTCAGTTTTCCGGTTACTCCAGCCATTTCTGCTTTAACCGGACTGACCGAGGGGAGTTCCACAACAGGTAACTCGGGCTCAACTGCTACTATCTCTTCTTTTATTTCAACAGTTTCTGGCGCAGTTGCAATCGGCTCTGGATTGGCTCTACCAAACAGGTTTTTAAATCTTTCGGTCACGCCTACCACTGGGTCGTTAATCGGAAGCACTGCGGGTATCGCTACTTCAGTTATTGCCGGTTGTAATTTTAGAATTTCTTCTTTTATTTCAATAACGTCTGGTTCTTTTGCAATGGGCGTTTGCTTGTCTTGTCCAAACAGGCTTTTGAATTTACCGGTCATTCCAGTGATTTGTTCTTTCACTGAAGCGACTAATGGGGGTTGCGGCACCTCTGCTGCTATTGGCTGAATTTCTATTATCTCTTCTTTTATTTCAACAATTTCTAGCGCGGTTGCAACCGGCCCTTGATTAGCTCGACCAAACAAGCTTTTTAATTTACCGGAAACGCCACCGCTTTGTTCTTTAACAGGACTTACTGAAGCTTGCTTTGAGTCTGATGGAACCGATAAAAAAGGTGCATCAACCTTTTTTATCGCTAGCAGTTTTTCTTTTACTTCCTGTTTTATTTCCGCTGGCTTGGGCTCGACTTTGACTTGTTCAACCAGTTTATTCTTTTCAAGTTGGGTAATTAAAGCGTCTTTATTGCTTAATTTTTCTGCCAACTGTGTTAACTGCTGCTTGGTATTTACCAAATCAAGAGCTTGCTGTTCAAGTTCTGTAAGACGTGCCAATTCAGACAAATGCTTTTCCAAGGTTTGCGATAAAACCTGCTGGGCTTCGTCCTGTTGCTGCTTTAGTAAGGCGGTTTGTTCTTCAAGTGACTGCTCCAACTGGGTAAGTTGACTTGTTTGAGTAGCCAGGGTTGTTTGCAAAGTGCTAAATTGCGCTTCTTTTTCGGCAAGTTTTACTGTTTCAGCTTGGTAAGATTGTTGCAATTGTGTTTTTGCCTGTTGCTCACTAAGCAATTTATTAGTTAATAGACTAATAACCCTGTCAATTTGTTGCCACAAACCCTCGGCTTTAATGTCACCCATTAGCGGCACCGGACGTTCGCCCAGATCAAAACTGGTTGCCAATGTTTGAATGATGCCAGCAACCAATTTATTACGCTGTGAAAGCAGATCTTCAAATCTGGCCGCTCGTTCGGCTTCTTTTTGAGCTAACTGCTGATCTCTTTTCATTTGCTCGGAACTGGCAGTCAACTCATCTTGCATTGTTTGTTGCTGTTGTTTGGCAACCGTTAACGCTGCATTTAGAGTAGCTTCCATTTCAAGACGTGCTTTTTCACTGGTATTATTCTTTTCTTTTAATGAGGCAATTCTAATGCTGTAAAGTATTGATGTAATTAAGAAGACTACGAACGCTAGTACGCTGGCGTAAAAAGGATTGTCAAGGGTTAGTACAATCCAGTCAGACAGGATAGCTTTTAAAATAGGTAAGTAAATTTCCATAAATACATTTCTCAATAAAAAATAACAGTAGTGTGGGTGTTGTGCCCGATTATTTACTTATACAACAACTTGTTATGATTGCCAAAATTAAAACTCTATGCCCTGCTCTGCTTTAATACCCTGCTGAAAGGCATGTTTTATCATGGTCATTTCAGTGACCGTATCCGCCAGCTCTATCACTTCCGGGGCAGCATTGCGGCCTGTCATAATAAGATGACACCAAGAGGGCTTTTCATTACGTATAAAATCCGCAATTTCCTGACCGGAAATCCATCCATAACCGCAACAATAATTAATTTCGTCCAGCAAAACCACATCAAAGTCTTCTGAAAGAATTTTTTCTTTACTCAGTTCCCAAATTTCCCGGCTGGTTTTAATATCCTGTTCCGGATTTTTGGTGTCCCATGTAAAGCCGTCACCCAAGGCATGCCATTCAATATTATCAAAACGTTCTGCCGCTTTTTGTTCGCCAGTTTGCCATTGACCTTTAATATATTGAATCACACAGACCCTCATATCCCAGCCTGCAGCACGAAAAACCATGCCTAGGGCACTGGACGATTTGCCTTTGCCTTCCCCGGTATTAACAACTACCAGACCTCGTCGTCTATCTCTGGATTTCATCAATTATTCCATAATTTAATTAAGTAGAAAAAAGTGATAACCTTTTTAGAGTGAGCAGCACTGAGTGCTTTCAATCATGATAAAGTTACCTTATTCTTTACGCCATTCATTGTAACCTTAAAAACACATTATGACCGAAGCAACTGTTTTATTTTCTGATGCAAAAAAAGTTATTCCAGGTGGCGTTAATTCACCCGTGCGCTCTTTTAGTGGTGTAGGTGGCACACCGGTTTTTATTGACCACGCCAGTGGCGCTTATATCTATGACAGCTCGGGCAGTCGTTATATTGATTATGTGGGTTCTTGGGGGCCAATGATTTTAGGGCATGCGAATCCTGACGTCATTGCTGCAGTTAAACAAGCCGCTGAAAAAGGCCTGAGTTTTGGCGCACCAACAGAAATTGAAACACTCATGGCGCAGCGTGTTTGTGAGCTAATGCCCTCTATTGAAATGGTCAGAATGGTGAGTTCAGGTACCGAAGCCACCATGAGCGCCATTCGCTTAGCCAGGGGTTATACCGGTCGGGATAAAATCGTTAAATTTGAAGGCTGTTATCACGGTCATTCTGATTCCTTGTTGGTTAAAGCCGGCTCAGGTGCCTTAACTTTCGGCGTGCCCAGTTCACCGGGTGTACCTGCCTCGGTTGCCGCCGACACACTGACCATAACCTTTAACGACAGCGAGTCGGTTAAAACCTTGTTTACCGAAATAGGTGAACAAATCGCCTGTATCATTATTGAACCCGTCGCCGGTAATATGAACTGTATTCCACCGACACCCGGTTTTCTGGAAACGCTTCGTCAAGTCTGCGACGACTTCGGCAGCATCCTGATTTTTGATGAAGTAATGACCGGTTTTAGAGTTGGCCTACAAGGCGCTCAAGGAGTTTATGGCATCAAACCCGACTTAACCACGCTGGGTAAAATTATTGGCGGCGGCATGCCGGTAGGCGCTTTTGGTGGACAACGGAAAATTATGGAACATCTCGCCCCGCTTGGTCCCGTTTATCAGGCGGGTACTTTGTCCGGTAATCCTGTTGCTATGGCGGCCGGACTCAAAACACTGGAATTAATCGCCCAACCCGGCTTTTATGAATCATTAGCGGCAAAAACCGAAAAACTTACGTCCGGTTTAAAAGAACGCGCTCTTCAAGCAGGCATTGCTTTGAGCACCAACAGTGTTGGCGGTATGTTTGGCTTATTTTTTAGCGCAGACCCTCAAGTAACCAGCTTTGCTCAGGTTATGAAATGTGATCAGGTTTTATTCAAACGCTTTTTTCATGCCATGCTGGAGGCTGGTGTTTATCTGGCTCCCTCGGCGTTTGAAGCGGGCTTTGTTTCAGCCGCACATACTGATGACGACCTGGATAAAACCTTGGATAGTGCTGAAGCCATCTTTAAGCATTTATAAGCCAGCTTAGAAAATGGATTTTATAAACAACCTGCCCCCCCTGTTAGTTGGTTTTTTTGGCTTGTTGGCGGGTGCATTATTGATGCGCCTGCTTAATAGCCAGGATAAATCCACTATTGCCAAACTCCTAACCGATCTAGCCTTAGCTGAAGAAAAGCTCAAGCAGTTCCAAAATAAGGACTCTGAACTCAAGCAGTTGCAACAACTCTATGTAGAGTCCAAAACCAAAAATGCCGAATTGCAAACGCGCATAACTGAGCAGTTAAAAAACTCGGAAGAAAAATTAGCTTTATTAAAGGATACAGAAACCAGACTGAATAACCAGTTTGAAAACTTGGCTGGTAAAATTTTCGACGAACGCAGTCGGCAATTTACGGAACACAACAAAACCAGTCTGGATCAGATTGTTAAGCCGTTACGTGAGCAATTAGGCGAGTTTAAGCAACGTATAGAAACCGTTTACGACAATGAAAACAAAGACCGTATTTCCCTTCGCGAAGAGATTGTTTCCTTAAGGCGTGATACCGCTCAAATGAATCAAGAAGCGCTTAACTTGACCCGTGCGTTAAAAGGCGATAAAAAAACCCAAGGTAATTGGGGCGAGATGATTTTGGAAACCGTTCTGGAAAAGTCGGGACTGCGAAAAGGCATCGAATATGAAACTCAGGGTGCATTTCGCGATGGTGATAACAAGCTCTTCAAACCTGATGTAATTGTTCGTTTACCTGAAGACAAAGATATTATCATTGATTCAAAAGTGTCCTTAGTCGCTTATGAACTCCACTGCTCAACCGAAGATGACGCAGAACGCATAGCCGCCTTAAAGCAGCATACTGAAGCCGTGCGGTCACATATCAAAGGTCTTAGTGCCAAAGACTATTCCGGCCTTAACGGTTTACGCTCCCTAGATTTTGTACTGTTATTTATGCCGATAGAGGCGGCTTTTATCGCTGCATTTCAAGCGGATGAACGTTTATTTACCGATGCCTTTGAGCATAAAATAATCGTCGTCACGCCTACTACTTTACTAGCGACATTACGCACCATCGAAAATATTTGGCGTTATGAGCGGCAGAACGAGAACGCCCGAGCCATAGCCGATAAAGCAGGCATTGTTTATGACAAAATACGAGGTTTTGTAGAAGACTTGGATAAACTGGGCAAACAACTAAGCACTGTCCACACAACTTATGATGGCGTTATGAACAAATTAACTCAAGGACATGGTAATTTGATTCGTCAAGCAAGTAGCTTTATAGAACTGGGTGTTAAAGTAAAGAAAACAATACCTAAACATATTAATTCACAAGCAGGCATAGAAACAGAGGCAACAAACTCTGATCATGAGATTGATTAACATAGGCTTTTTGTATCAAACTAAACCAGAAAAAAAGAAGGCACTTATCTAAATAAGTGCCTTTTAGGGGCAACACACAGGAGAGGTCAAGCACTTGTTATAATTAAAGCAGTTACTGTGCCAACCTTTCTTAGCCCCCTATCCGACAAGGCCATCTCTATATTTTCACTAAACTTCTTATTTATCTTTAGCACATTTTTGCTTCATTTTTAAGCACAAATAACCGCACTGCAGCATTAATTTGGTGCATCGCTCTCTTTATGCACATGGAGCGTCCATTTATCAAAATTTAAAAGCAATAAGTAACCTCTGGATGTTTATCATCGTCGCTCAAATCTAAATTGCATCCCTAACAAAACGTCTAAATCATTACTAACTAACTATTGGGTGTTAGAATATAAACATAAAAGTATTGGCTAAATTAGTTATCCATTGATAATTAAAGTGAAGACAAGCCCAACATCGTTAACAAAACTATCTACATTGAGGACACTATGCGGAATCTGAAGTTTTTACCCGCGATAATTGGAGCGATACTTGTCATCGCTGTCATTTTATTTGTCACCTTCCATTTCATATTTCTTGATCTGTTTGTTGACCTTTGGTGGTATCAATCATTAAAACTTGAATCCTACTTCTGGCTTAGACTTCTTTATAAATTTTTTCTTTCCGGTGGCGTAACACTGGCCTTCTTTTCCATATTCTTTTTTCATTTTTGGATTGCGTCCCGTTATCTGGGCATAAATCCGCCTGATGACGTTCTTAACAATATTAATCAACGTAAACGATTTCAACGCTTTGCTGATGTTTTTATGAGTGGCTCAGCAAAAATATATACGCCCATATCATTTGCTCTTGCCATATTTGTCGCCATACCCTTTTATAATCAATGGGAAGCATCATTATTGTTCTTTTTTGGCCGTGATTCAGGCGTAGCTGAAACTGTTTATGGTAATGATGTCAGCTTTTATATGCTGTCTTACCCGGTTTTTATGCTTATTCAGAAAGAATTACTTATAACCGCTGTTTTAATCTTCTTTTCGGTTGGCATCCTGTATTGGCTTGAGCATTTTTTTATACCCAATCAACGCAAAGAATATCCTCTAGCAGCTAAAATTCATCTAACTGTTTTATTTAGCTTTGTAGTTGCCTTTGTAGCTTGGGGTTTCATGCTTGATCGTTTTACCCTACTCTATACAAATACCAACGAACCCATATTTTATGGCCCCGGTTTTGTAGAAATGTGGTACCACTTGCCGCTAATCTGGCTACAAATTATATCCTTCTTGGCGTTAGCGTTACTCGCTATCCTTTTCTTTTTTTCTGAAAGCAGTCGCAATAAAATACCTTTCTTAATAATCCTTACTGTGTTTCTGTGCGCCTTAGGTTTACCTAAAGTTAATTTTATACCCGATTCAATCGAAAAATTCATAGTCAACCCAAATCCAGTAAAAACCAATAAACCCTTTATTCAACAGAATATTGATTCTACCCTAGATGCTTATGACCTGAAAAATATCAACACCATTGATCTATCAATTAAGCTAAACGCTACACAGGACATAGATACTTGGGGCACTCAGAAGCGTTTTGAAAATATTCCGGTATGGGATAGAGAATATATCATTGATAGCTACAAACAATTACAGGAGATAAGACCTTATTACAAGATCCTGTCCGTCGATGAAGATCGCTATTTTGTGCTTGATCACAAACGGCAAGTCAACCTGGCGGCAAGAGAAGTCGACACTACAAAATTACCACCAGAAGCGCAAAACTGGGAAAATATTCATATGCGCTATACTCACGGTTACGGCGCTGTAGTCACACCTGCTGCACAAGATGCCGCTAAGCCACTCATCTGGTATCTACGTGATTTAAATATGAACTCTGATGTTGGCTTTAGCGTCGAAAACCCCGACATCTATTATGGTCAAGGTACTTACGACTATGCCTTGGTACCCAATAAACTTAAAGTTGAAGATATTTCCGGATCAGATCCCAGTATAACGAAAACCTATCATGGTGATGGTGGAATTCGAATTTCATCAATGTTTAAAAAAGCCTTATTTTCCTTTTACTTTAAAGATGAAAGAATATTTTTTTCCACCAATCTATCTTCAGAAACCAGAGTTAAGATACGCAGAAATATAACTGAACGTGTTAATACACTCGCTCCATTCCTGCATTTAGACAAAGATCCTTATCTCGTTATCGAAAAAGACAGGTTCTACTGGATACTGGATGCTTATACTTTATCCAATAAGTATCCAGTTTCTAAACCCGCAGCCGATGACTTTTTAGATGGGAAACAGGATTTCAACTATATCCGAAACTCCGTTAAGGTAGTGGTTGATGCTTATGACGGTGATGTTGATTTTTATATTTCAGACCCCTCTGACGCCATCATACAAGCCTATAACAGAGCATACCCCGGATTATTTAAAAATCTGGATACAATACCTCCTGAATTAAAGAAACATTTGCGTTACCCTCGAGATCTTTATTATCTCCAGATGAAAGTTTATGCCAAATATCATCAACAAAGCCCCGAGTTATTCTATGAGCAAGCAGAAACATGGGACCAAGCGGATGTGCGTGGAGAACCTGTACAACCTTATTATCAAACCATGGATTTTGGTAATTGTAATGATACCGAAGAATATGTCCTAATTGAGCCTATGACACCCGTCAATAGATCTAATCTTAGTATGATAGGCATTGCAGGAACAATGGATAAAACCCGTTGCGACCAAACCTACAAGCCTGGTATTACCATTTATAAATTTGGGAAAGATGTTCAAGTTAATGGTCCGGCTCAAATAGAAGCATTAACGCAACAAGACCCTGAGATTTCAGCCTATTTTACCTTATGGGGTCAACATGGCTCTGCTGTTGAAATGGGTCGTATGATTATTCTACCGATGGGCAACGCCATTCTTTATGTGCAACCGATTTATATAGCTTCAACAAAAGATAAAATGCCACAATTAACACGCATTATTGTTTCAATTGGCGACGAGACTATTATGGATACAACGTTATGGTCTGCCTTTAACCGCTTAAAACAAATCTTTATGAAAAATGCTAATAATAGTGATGGAATAGAAACACCTAAATCCATTATAAAACCTTAAAATTCGGCATTTAAATACCTAAATTAAAACCAGCGGATAAGTTCCGCTGGTCATTTAATAGGTCGATTGCAAAAACCACAACGACTCCAACTCAAAAAGCAGTCTTTCACGTATTTGGCAGGATACATTATAAAAATTTCAGTTATTATTCCTAGCCACAACCGTTGCGAATTATTAAGACGCGCATTACTATCTGTTTTTTGCCAAACATTATTACCCTTTGAAGTCATTGTAATTGATGACGGCTCTACCGATAATACGGGAAAAATGATTAACAACGAGTTTCCGGCGGTTAATTATTACCGACAAGAAAACGCTGGAGTAAGTAGCGCACGAAATTTTGGCATACACCACTCAACCGGCGATTGGCTCGCATTTCTGGACTCGGACGATGAGTGGTTGCCCGAAAAACTAAGTCAGCAAGTTGCGGCTCTTTCCGTTAATCAAGAGTATAAAGTTTGCCATACCGAAGAAATATGGATACGCAATGGCATTCGGGTTAATCTTGCACAAAAATATGCCAAGAGAGGCGGCTGGATATTTTCATTCTGCTTGCCATTATGTGCCATATCGCCTTCTACCGTAATGATACATCGATCAGTATTTGAAGATATTGGGCTATTTGACACGTATTTCCCGGTCTGTGAAGACTATGAGTTATGGCTTAGAATAACCGCAAAATATCAGGTTTTATTAATTGAAGAACCGCAAATCAAGAAGCACGGCGGCCATGAAAACCAGCTTTCACAAAAGCTCTGGGGTATGGACAGATTTAGAATAACAGCCCTGAGAAAACTCATTGATTCTGCTCAGCTATCAAAAAAAAATCAACAAATGGCAATCGATATGTTACTGAACAAATCAGCAATTTATCTTAATGGCGTCATAAAGCGTGGAAAAATTGATGAAGCCGATTATTACCAAGAGCTTATCAAGCAGTACAGCACATTCCAAAATGATTAACAAAAACCTGACTTGTCATACTGGCACGCCATCTAATGCCTCGCAAAATATAACTGTTACCCTTGATTTTCTAACTGAAGGCACTTTACGCTTGAGTTATAAATTGACGGGGGATTTGACACAAATACGTGTTCCTAAGGCACAAAACTCAAATGCTGTGGATGGATTATGGCAACATACCTGTTTTGAACTCTTCATTGCAGTTGAAGGCGAAGCTAATTATCACGAGTTCAATTTTTCGCCCTCTGGCCAATGGGCTGCTTATGCTTTTAGCGACTACCGGGTTATTAGCGAATGGACGCTCAACCAAAAACCAACTATCACTTTTGTTCAGACTAAGGAGTATTTGAATTTGGTAGTCGTTATCCCTGTAAATGATTTGGATCAGAGCATTGCTGGCAAGCCAATTGAGTTGGGTATAACAGCAGTTATTGAGGCCAATGATGGCAGTCATTCTTACTGGGCATTGCATCATCCATTAACACATCCCGATTTTCACCATCGTGAGGGATTTATTTTGTCTTTAAACCAGGGTTAACCCACAAAAATATGAAATTTGGTATTGACCATTTACTCGAAGATCCAGCATTAAGAAGGCCACTGGCGGGAAAGCGCATTGCATTATTGGCTCATCCCGCCTCGGTTACCCAAGATTTAACGCATACACTGGATGCGCTTGCCGGCTTACCAGGCATTAAGCTTAGTGCCGCCTTTGGTCCACAGCATGGTCTGCGCGGTGACAAACAAGATAACATGATGGAATCTCCAAATTTTATTGACCCTGAGTTAGGCATTCCTGTATTTAGCTTATACGGTGAAGTTCGGCGACCAACAGATGCAATGATGGATACTTTTGATGTGTTGCTGGTTGATTTGCAAGATTTGGGTTGCCGCATTTATACGTTTATCACTACCTTGCGCTATGTCTTGGAAGCAGCCGCAGCGCACCAGAAAACCGTATGGATTCTTGATCGCCCCAACCCCGTTGGCAGGCCAATAGAAGGTTTAACGCTACGCGAAGGCTGGGAAAGTTTTGTCGGTGCCGGTGCTATGCCTATGCGCCATGGCCTGACAATGGGCGAAATGGCACACTGGTTTATTAGCACCTTAAAGCTGGACTTGGATTTTAAAGTTATCACGCTAAAAGATTGGCAACCGGAATCAGCTCCCGGCTATGGCTGGCCCTTAGGTGAGCGCACCTGGATCAACCCTAGCCCCAATGCACCAAACCTTTGGATGACACGGTGCTATGCTGGAACAGTTATGCTGGAAGGCACCACACTTTCCGAAGGTCGCGGTACAACTCGACCCTTGGAGTTATTTGGTGCTCCGGATCTAAATGCTAAAGCACTGATAAAAACCATGTATGATATTTCGCCTCAATGGCTTGAAGGCTGCCGTTTGCGGGAATGCTGGTTTGAACCGACTTTCCATAAATATATCGGGCAGCTTTGTGCCGGTATACAAATCCATGTGGAAAATACCAGTTATACACATGCAAATTTCCGACCATGGCGCCTACAAGCACTAGCATTCAAAGCACTACGTTTACAACTTCCTGACTACCCGTTATGGCGTGATTTTCCTTATGAATATGAGCTCGATCGTTTAGCGATTGATGTCATTAATGGCTCTCCGCTATTGCGCGAATGGGTGGATGATATTAAAACCATACCAGAAGATTTAGAGATTATTACGAGAGTAGATGAGCGGGCTTGGGAAGAAGAGCGAATGGCGTTTTTATTATACAAGTAAAATTGTTAAAATAACCACGTACAGGTTTGCAAAGAATCTCACCTTCACTTGTATAATACAAATTAACTCAAATAAAAAATTTAACAGGTAAATATAATGATTACAGGTGCTATTAATCTAGGTGTTTGGACACTAATTATTTTCTTTCTGGGGATGTACAAACCTCAGTGGCCTTTGTTTTTTATGAAAAATCCTAGCAGATTTATCATTATTATGATCACAACTATTTTTGTAATGATCACTTTTACGCTTTATGGTGAAGGTCTTAGACAAGAAAAACTTGAGCTGGCTGCTAAACAATCAGTCACTGAGAGCTCTATTCCGGCACCAGTTCCAGTCCCAGTCCCCATTCCTGCTCCAGAAAAGACGACGATTAAATAGCCACAATATCCTTATTACTTCTTCTGATCTATAACCTTTGTTAAAAACAAACAATATTTAGTGACTCTACGAAATATTAGAAAAAGTATAGAAACAGAAATTGCGTTGGCTTAAGCGCTACTTTAATCCAACGCATACATCATTCTATTTTAGAGTCACAACAATAACCAACAAGGCTAAGCCATATTAAGGAAATCACTCAATATCTTTTAATAATCGATTTTGTTCAGAAGCCTCCATTAACCCCTTGAAATCATCAACAGCATTCATAAATAAATGCTCCTGATTAACATCCGGTAAATTATTTTGTCCGCAATGTTCTAGGGCGTTAATAATATAAGCAATAGTCAGTATATTTATATCAACTGCTGGCTGATAAACCTCTTCAGATTCTGCTTCGTCCATATCTTTATACTCAACGAGTATATGGCCTGCCATTAAATCAAATAACGCCGGCTGAATAATCGCAATGGGTATTACCAGTTTTGTTGCAATTTCGGCAGCTGTTAACGGGTTATTCAGTTGGATGAAGTTCTTAACGATTAAATGAGTTATTTGAAGAGCTATGATTTTTTTAAGGTAAAAGCTTAAATCAGCAAAGCGATTATTGTTTCGATAAATCTCATAATTTTGTAGAAAAAAAGCCACTTCACAACCAAATAAAACAATCATCCAACCGGTTTGTAACCAAACAACAAATAACGGTAAGGCTGCAAAACTCCCGTATATTGCATTATAACTAGACACGCCAATTTGCAGACTTAGATAAGCCCACTGAGAAAGATGATATAAAATACCGGTAACAATAGCGGCAATGATACCGGCCCTGTAGTTTATTTTATGATTAGGCATAAAAATAAACGTAAAGGCAAATAACACTATCATTAGCACCAAAGGTGACAAACTCAAGGCTCTCAGAACCAGCCAGGTGCCTGACTCCGGCAAGTGTATAGCAGTGATTAGCCAGGTTATTTTTGTTTTCAGAAATACCGTAATACTGCTTGCTGCTATTAATAACACCGGCGCCAACAGCATGAGCGATAAATAATCACTAAACTTACGACTTATTGAACGGCCTTTAACTATTTTCCAGATAAAGTTAAATGACTCTTCAATGTTACCAATCACGTTGATGATCGTCCAAAATAAAACAACAATACCAATTCCTGCAACCACTCCACCTTTAGTGGTTTCCAAGAGATTTTGGGCAAAACTGATTAGCTGTAATAACAAAATATCTTGATGCGGTGCTTGCTCAAGTAATTGTTGTTCCAGCATTGTCTCAAAACCGAAACCTTTGGCGATACCAAAGAGCATAGCGATGATGGGTACTATCGACAATATGCTATAAAGAGTTAATGCAGATGCCCTAAGTGGACATAAATCTCGAGAGAAACCCTGTACAGATAAAATAATAATTTTTAACGATTTGATTAAAACAGCTTCATACAATGGCAATTTTTGCTCTCGCAGTAGCCAGATATCTTTTTTTAAAAAATTAAATATATTTAATGGCATTTGCCGATCTTAAGAGAACGCTCTTAACGTGAAAGAAGCTTCTCTGATAACTCTTAGCAAAGTTATCAAAGAAGCCTCCTGCTTCCTGTGCTTTACGTTACGATGATATTTGTTTTTAACTTCAAAGACATGAACCTTATTAAACTGATGCGCAAACTTGGCAACAGGGTTTTGAACAGGAACACAATCTATTTTTTTTGGATTGTTACGTTTTTTCATTGTTTACCTCTTATAATACCCGAACGTACGTCTAACTTGACGTGTATTAATATAGCGACTCTGAGTAAAAAAAGCTTGTGAAATTCAAAAAAGATTTTGACGTGATAGTGGTTGGCGGAGGACATGCGGGTACTGAAGCCGCTTTGGCTGCCGCTCGCTGTGGTGCGAGGACTTTATTGTTATCGCAAAATATTGAGACCTTGGGGCAAATGAGCTGTAATCCTGCAATTGGTGGGATAGGCAAAGGACATTTAGTTAAAGAGATTGATGCGTTGGGCGGAATTATGGCCAAGGCTATTGATCTTGGCGGCATTCAGTTTCGTACCTTGAATGCCAGCAAAGGTCCTGCAGTCAGAGCGACTCGCGCTCAAGCCGACCGTATACTTTATAAACAGGCAGTTCGAAGTACATTAGAAAACCAACCTAATTTGGCGTTATTCCAGCAAACAGTCGCCGATTTAATCGTAGTTGGCAATAAGGTGGTCGGCGTTAAAACCCAAATGGGTTTAGATTTCATGGCGAAAGCCGTGGTATTAACGACCGGTACTTTTTTAGGCGGAAAAATTCATATCGGCTTGGAAAACTATAGCGGCGGTCGTGCAGGGGATGCCGCTTCTATTGCTCTGGCTGATCGCTTACGCGAATTACCATTTCGTATCGACCGTTTAAAAACCGGAACACCCCCGCGTATTGATGGCAGAACCATCGACTTTAGAAAACTGGAAGAGCAACACGGAGATAATCCTGTACCTGTGTTTTCTTTTATGGGTAAGCGTGAACAGCATCCAAGACAAATACCCTGTCATATCACACGCACCAACAATAAAACCCACGATATTATCCGTGCCGGCTTGGATAGATCTCCCCTTTATTCCGGTATTATTGAAGGTATTGGACCTCGTTACTGCCCATCAATTGAAGATAAAATCGTGCGCTTTGCTGACAGGGAGTCGCACCAGATTTTCGTTGAACCAGAAGGGTTGGATACTCATGAAATTTACCCTAACGGTATTTCAACCAGCCTGCCATTTGATGTGCAATATGATTTTGTAAGATCTATGCTAGGCTTCGAAAATGCTGAAATTGTGCGCCCGGGCTATGCTATTGAATATGATTTCTTTGATCCCCGAGACTTAAAAATGTCTCTGGAAACCAAGCACATGGACGCTTTATTTTTTGCAGGGCAAGTGAATGGTACAACAGGTTACGAAGAAGCCGCTGCACAAGGTTTAATTGCGGGACTAAACGCTGCACGTTTGGTTATGGGTTTGGAAAGTTGGTGTCCTGGTCGTGATGAAGCGTATATCGGGGTAATGATTGACGACCTGATTACTCGTGGTACGCAAGAGCCATATCGTATGTTTACCAGTCGTGCCGAGTACCGATTATTGCTACGGGAAGATAATGCCGATTTGCGCTTAACGGAAAAAGGCCGTGAATTAGGATTGGTTGATGATGAGCGTTGGCAAGCTTTTGAAACTAAACGGGCCGCAATCTCAGGCTTACAGAATGACTTAAAAAAGAAATGGGTCAGAGCAGATTCCGAACAAGCCCTCCAAGTTGAAGAAATCTGGGGTAAGCCGTTGCTAAAAGAAGCCAGTTTGATGGAATTACTACGACGACCCGAAGTTGATGTAGATCGATTACTGTCATTTCTGGAAGGAGGCGAAGCGATTACTGAGCAAGTCGGTGAGCAAGTCGAGATTCAGGCCAAATATGCCGGTTATATCGTCAGACAACAAACTGACATTGACAAAGCATTGCGTTATGATCATTTACGACTCCCAGATACCCTTGATTATAGCGGCGTGCCTGGATTGTCTAACGAAGTCAGCCAAAAACTTAAAGCACAGCGACCAGAAACATTAGGCCAAGCCTCTCGCATCCCGGGCATGACCCCCGCGGCTATTTCCTTGTTATTAGTTTATTTAAAAAAGAAAAGTGCCTGATGGAAACGTGCAAAAAAATCCTGACTTCCGGCCTTGAATCATTAAATCTATCTCTTTCTGAATACCAAATAGAGCAACTACTGGACTTTATAAAACTGCTTGAAAAATGGAATAAAGCTTATAATCTGACTGCGATACGAGACAGAGAAGCTATGGTTAGTTTACATTTATTAGACAGCTTGGCTATCGCTCCCTATATTGAAGGTAAAAAAATTATTGATATTGGAACAGGCGCCGGCCTGCCGGGTATTCCTTTGGCAATTTATTTTCCAGATATAGAGTTTACTTTATTGGATAGTAATGCCAAGAAAACGCGGTTTGTGCAACAAGCGATACTGGAATTAAAGCTTAAAAATGTAAGCGTCTGTCATAGTCGTGTAGAACAGTTTCACCCTGAAAATAACTTTGACACTGTGATTACCAGAGCATTTGCCAGTTTATCTGATATAGTTGAATGGACTGCTCATTTACTCAGCAAAAATGGTGTATTGTTGGCAATGAAAGGACAATCACCTGATCTACTTATAATGGAATCAGCAAAAACAACACTGATCCCTGTCAATGTTCCCGGGATCAGCGCTGAGAGATGTCTGGTTAAAATACAATTGACTAAAGAATCCGAGGTAAGTTAGTGGGAAAAATAATTGCCGTAACCAACCAAAAAGGCGGCGTAGGAAAAACAACAACCACTGTCAACTTGGCCGCCTCCCTTGCAGCTGCCAAGCGAACTGTGCTGTTAGTGGATCTTGACCCACAAGGCAATGCAGCAATGGGTTGTGGGGTTGATAAACAGGAAGTCAAATACTCTAGTTATGATTTGTTAATGGAAGATGTGCCTGCATCAGAAGCGGTCACTTATTTACCAAACATCAAGTTTTCAGTTATTGCCGGAAATGCTGATCTAACTGCGGCTGAAGTAAAATTAATACATGCTGATCGTAAAGAGCTGAGACTTGCCGATGCCTTAAATCCAATAAAATCTGAATACGATTACATCCTGATAGATTGTCCTCCGTCATTAAACATGCTGACTTTAAATGCAATGGTGGCGGCAGACAGTTTGTTGATTCCCATGCAATGCGAGTACTACGCCCTGGAAGGCTTATCTGCATTAATGAGTACGCTTCAAAATATTCAAAACACAGTTAATCCGGATTTATACTTGGAAGGTATTTTACGGACAATGTATGATGATAGAAACCGTCTAACCAAAGATGTTTCTGAACAACTCATTCGATATTTTGGCGATAAGGTATTTAGAACCTGTATTCCAAGAAATATACGTTTAGCTGAAGCTCCCAGCCATGGCCTACCAGCTTTAAGCTATGATAAATCATCAAGAGGTACTTTGGCGTATATTGCTTTGGCAAACGAAATGATTAAAAAAAATAAAGCATGACTATAAAAAAACGTGGCCTTGGCAGAGGACTTGAAGCCTTACTGATTAATGTTTCTACTTCAGAAGAAACATTAAAAACTGAATCTTCAGAGAAGAACAATGCGTTATCAAAAACTGATATAAAAAATGAGCTACAGGAATTAAAAAAAACCGTAACCATTCAAAACACCCTAGAATCTGACACCTTAAGAAAAATTGTTGAAAGTAATTATGATATAAGTGATGATGAAAATTATTGGCGTGCAGACCAAATAGCAGAATCAAAAAGAACTTCAAAAATCATTAATGAAATGAGTCATCCAAATGGACTTGAATTAATCAAAACTATTCAAAAAGAGACTGCAAGTCTTTTACAAGAAGCTGAAAATTTAAGAAAATTGATGAATGAGTTTGAGGCCATGATTCGTCAAAATTAAAATAAACTGTCAGCTTAATAACCCACTATAACAATAAAATTTCTTAAGCCTGCTATGAAATTATAGACAAGGCGATTGAGATTATTAAAAATAGAGAAAACATGTCTTCAAATAAACGCGGGTTAGGTCGTGGTCTCGATGCCTTATTGGGTGATGTTTCTGTTAAGGAAGAAAAGCATCATTTACAATCGTTACCAATAGAATATATGCAACGAGGCAAGTATCAGCCACGTATAGATATGAATCCTGAAAAGTTACAAGAGTTGGCTGACTCAATCAAAGCTCAAGGAGTAATACAGCCAATTGTAGTTCGTCAAATTGGTTTTGAGAAATACGAAATAGTAGCTGGGGAACGCCGCTGGCGTGCATCACAATTGGCTGGCTTAACTCAAGTGCCAGTCGTTATCAAAGAAATCGATGACCGTGCGGCAATGGCTATCGCACTCATTGAAAATATCCAACGAGAAGATCTTAACCCCTTGGAAGAAGCTGAAGCATTAAGGCGACTGTTGGATGAGTTTGAGATGACTCATCAACATATTGCCGAAGCTATTGGTAAATCTCGCACAACAGTTACTAACTTATTACGATTAATGGATTTACATCCCGATGTAAAAAAACTTTTACTTAATAATCAACTGGAAATGGGCCATGCCCGTGCATTGTTGTCATTAGATGGAGTTAAACAAGTTACGCTGGCTAATAAAGTGGCTAAAGAAGGTTTAACGGTAAGAGCCACTGAAAAATTAGTTAAAGAAAGTCATGCAGATCCAAAAATCCAAAAAAATAAATTCATCGATAATAATACGTTACGATTGCAAGACAACTTAACTGCAAAATTGGGCGCAAAAGTTGTTATCGATCATAAAGAAAATGGATCAGGAAAACTAGTAATCGCCTACTCAAGCCTAGACGAACTGGATGGGATTATTGAACTTTTAAAAGTCGATCAATAAATGTAGGAGCTTCTAACATTTAACCCAAAATTACGCTTACATTCAAAGCCAACTTAAAACAGCCTAACATCCTAAGCAAGGGTAATTTAAAATAGTTAAACTGCGTTTAAATTCTCATCGTCATAAAGCCTGACTTTCTTCCAACCAGCAAATTTTTCATCATGAAATTCAATATCGTTATCAATTGAAACCTCATAACAAATCCTAAATAACTTGGCAGTACGAAACGCATGCAACTCATCGTCTGCAGAAACTTTATCTACATTACCAACTTGAAAGGTTTTATTTCTGGATTTACCCTTACTGACCCAAAAAACCGTATAACAAAGATAATTTTTATCTTTTCTATGATCGTACTTAATGGTTCTTGATACACCCGTGACACCGGTAGTTGTTTTATTTTTGGGTGGTTTAAGGAAACGCGTTTTACTGCCTTTTAAAACGACGAGCATCTGATCTCGCCAAGTAATTGCGGCATTCAACGACTTGTTCTTATTACCCCATAATTTATGCGAGAAATAACGACTACTTTCTTTGCCGCGCCTTACGATGCGCACTTGAAAACCAAACACATCCGGCTCAGTTATATGCTTATTTTTTGCCACAGAACACTCACCTCGACAAGAGTAATATATTATTGCAAATTAACAGCAAGCCTCAGTAGTAGAAGTTTATTCTAACTGAAACATTCAATAGCTGTGATAATTTGTAACTAAATTGTAATATCTAACTTGCAGATTATCTCTCAAGTTAACATAAAAGCAAGTTAAAATTAACAACGCTGGACAATTACCTACTATTTCGGTGTAGAATATACTCATACCACTACAATAGTGGCTGGTAAATAAGTCCATAACCTTTTGCTTTTAAAATATTTTTGGAGATAATCAATGAGCGTATTAGTCGGTAAACAAGCACCTGATTTTACAGTACCTGCCGTATTAGGTGATGGTCAAATAGTTGATTCATTCAGCTTTTCTGAAGCCACAAGCGGTAAATATGCAGTCGTATTTTTCTATCCTTTAGATTTCACTTTCGTTTGTCCAAGCGAACTAATCGCTTTGGATCACCGTATAGATGAATTTAAAAGCCGTAATGTTGAAGTGATTGCTGTGTCTATAGATTCACACTTTACTCACAATGCATGGCGTAATACCCCAGTGAATCAAGGTGGAATAGGTCCGGTTCGCTATACAATGGCTGCAGATTTAACTCACTCAATCGTTAAAGATTATGATGTTGAAGTAGCAGGTGCCGGCGTTGCATACCGTGGCTCTTTCTTAATTGATCGTAGTGGTCTAGTTCGTCATCAAGTTGTTAACGATCTTCCTTTAGGCCGTAACATGGATGAATTGCTTCGAGTAATTGATGCCTTACAATTCCATGAAGAACATGGAGAAGTTTGCCCAGCCGGTTGGAATAAAGGTGATGCAGGCATGAATGCTAGCCCAGCTGGTGTTGCAGAATATCTTGATAAAAATGCAGACAAGCTATAAATAAATTAAAGCGCAAGTACTAACACAGCACTTGCGCTTTTTTATTTCTTATCGACATCAGCCAACAATTTTTTTCTAATCAAAAATGCTGCTGCAATTGCGCAAACAACCGGAATTTGAAAAACTGTAAAGGCAATCATGGGGCTTTTAGTCAATACTCCGGATAAACCTGCCACAACTGTCAACCTAATTGCCCACCATGTAAGCCAATAACCTATTAGGCCAATAATCGCCCATTTAAAGGCCTGCTCACCCTGTTTTTTTGCTGTTAAATAAAACCATACAAGAACAGCAATTCCGGCAACCTTAGCTAGTAACAGCATCTTCACATCCCCCTTTTTAATTATTATTTGTATATACTGTCAGTGATTCTGACTAGCATTTAATAGCAACACGGCTACATGATATTCCATAATAGCCAACATTACACTTTTTTAAAACCGGGACAATATTGTGGGAAAATCCGTTAAAATTATATCCTCAGCTATTGCAGTAATAATCTTTCTTACAATAATCACGATTATTACCTTACCTTTCATCATCAATCCCAATAATTTTAAACCCGAAATTATAACTGCCGTTAAAAACAAAACAGGCAGGGATGTAAAATTGACAGATGATTTGAAGCTATCAATCTTTCCCTGGCTGGGTCTTTCAACAGGTAAATTGACTTTAAGTAACCCCGTCGGCTTTGAAGAAGAACCATTTTTAAGCCTTGAAGAAAGCGATATTAAAGTTAAATTGTTGCCTTTATTATCGAAAAAAATTGAAGTTAATCAAATAATTATTAAAGGTTTAATTCTAAACCTTACTAAAAACTTAACGGGTATTAGCAACTGGAATGATTTAACATCTTCAGGCACTCAAAAAATCAATCCCTTAAAATCTATTAGTCAAAATAACCATCAGGAAGCAACAGATACAATTGCTATTTCAAACATCAACGGCATTACTATAGAAAATGCTGTAATTAACTGGAATAATCAGCAATCCGGAAATAAACTACTTATAAAAGACGTTAACTTTATCACTAATAAGTTTGCCTATAATGAACCTGTTTTTGTTGATCTTTCTCTAGATGTTATAAATCCTAAGACAAATTGGCTAGAATCCATCAAACTAAAGACAGAATTAATTCTCAACGAGAAATTAGAAAGACTTGAGTTAAACCGTAGTGACTTGCATTTAACAATCTTAGACAAAAAGAATCCAAATCAACCACATACTGCTACATTTAACGCCGCAAATATAGCGTTGAATAAGCCCGAACAAACGCTTAATGTTTCTGGATTAGAGATTAGGTCAAAAGATGTATTGCTTTCTGCAGATATTACCGGCAATACCATTAATGGCAATACTACTTTTCAAGGCCCTATAACTATTGGCCCCTTCAGTCCGGCTAACGTATTAAAACAGCTCGGTATCCGAACGCCTATTATGCAAGATACCGAAGTCTTAAATAAGGCAGCAGCCACTTTTAACTTTGTGGCAAACCCTAATTCTTGTGATTTACAAAATATCACACTAAGCTTGGATGACACCAAAATATTAGGCTCAACGAGTATTTCAGATTTTACTCACCCGGCTATAGCTTTTAATTTAGCGGCTGATGCTATAGATGCAGATCGTTATTTACCACCAGTCATCGATAAATCTTCCCAATCTCTTGCCACTCCTGCCATTGCCTTGGCACTAGGCGCTTCTACTGTTCCTATAGAAACCTTAAGAAAACTAAACATTCTTGGGCAATTATCTCTGAGCAAATTTAAAGTTAAAGGCATGGCTCTGCAAGGGGTTCAATTAAATTTGAAAGCGAAAGACGGTCTAATTGCAATACAACCGTCTATCAATAAATTTTATACCGGCTCATATAGCGGCAATATCAATGCCGATATGCGTAATAACAATTCAATATTCGCTTTAAATGAAAAAGTATCTCATGTTCAAGTCGAACCCTTACTTAAGGACTTTAATGGCGTAGCTAAAATAGGTGGTTTACTTGATGCATCCCTGCAACTGGAAGGGCAAGGTAGCGAAGTAAAAGAACTAAAATCCTCATTCACAGGTAATCTAAGTTTTTTGTTTAAAGATAGTGTAATCAAAGGCTTCAATCTGAAAAAAATTATTAATGATGCCAAGACATTTATCACAAAATCTAATTTACCTATTAATAACAAAAATGAACAAACCTTATTTTCCAATATTTCTGGAACAGCAATGATAAATAAAGGACTCATTCAAAACAATGATATGGTTGCCAAATCCTCCAAAATACAAATAAATGGAAAGGGTAATGCAGACCTGAATACAGAGAAACTGGATTATAAAATTAATGCCAACCTCATTAAAACAGCTGCTACTGCTACGGAGCCGGAACAACTTAATGACACACCTATCAATATAACTGTTGCGGGCACTTTCAGTAAACCCACTTATGCAGTTGATTTGGCAGCCTTATTAACTGATAAAAATAAAGCCAAAATAGAAAAATTTATCGATAAAAATCACGAAAAAATTGACGAAATTGCGAATAAAATTGATAAAAAGATTGGTCCTAAAGTTGGCAATTTTTTAAAGGGACTTTTTAAAAAGAATAAAGAATGAGATATTACTTTTACCCAAAAACCAGTAAGAACTCCATCCATACATACATTATTATTAATATTCACTCATTATGACCCCGTCAGATTACCAACAACGCATCCTCGCTTGGTTTGATCAGAACGGTCGAAAAGACCTGCCCTGGCAACAAGACATAACGCCTTATCGGGTATGGCTTTCCGAAACTATGCTACAACAAACTCAAGTTACAACAGTAATTCCTTACTTTAATGCTTTTGTTGAACAATTCCCAACCATAGAATACTTGGCGCAAGCATCTGTCGATGAAGTTTTACATCGTTGGTCTGGTTTAGGCTATTATGCTCGCGCTCGCAATTTACATAAAACCGCACAAATTATAGTTGAGCAAGGCCATTTTCCCGATACATTGGATAAACTGATGGAATTGCCGGGTATTGGCTTATCAACAGCAGGGGCTATTTTGAGCATCGCCTTTAAAAAAAGTCACCCAATACTCGATGGCAATGTAAAAAGAGTACTTACCCGATTTAAAGCAGTTTCTGGTTGGCCGGGTATAAGTCATGTTAGTAAACAATTATGGGCAATCAGCGCGGACTTAACGCCGGTGAATAGAGTAGCTGATTATACCCAAGCCATAATGGATTTAGGCGCAACAATTTGTACCCGCAGTAAACCAGCTTGTAATAATTGTCCACTTAATAGTCATTGCAAGGCCAGAATTACAAATACCGTGTCACTATTGCCAACACCTAAACCTGCTAAGACCTTACCGATTAAACAGCTTTTTTTCTTGTTACTGAATAATAATAACCGTCAAATTTTACTTGAAAAAAGACCGCCATCAGGAATCTGGGGCGGTTTATGGAGCCTACCGGAATTTGGCAGCATTGAATCTTTGCATGATTGGTGTCTAACAACAAACACACGTGTTGTTAGCTCAAACACGCTCACACTTCAACGCCACACGTTTTCCCATTATCATTTAGATTACACCCCCGTGCTTATCCAAACAGATAACCCTATAAATTTTGTGATGGAAACCGATCAAACTGTCTGGTATAACAAACACCAGATTAAAGCACTCGGATTACCGACACCGATTAAATTACTGTTGCAACAACACACACAAGGATAACAATGACTAGAATGGTTAAATGCGTAAAACTGGGCATAGAAGCTGAAGGCTTTGATGAACCACCATTTCCAGGTCCTAAAGGTCAGGAAATATATGACAAAATATCAAAATCAGCTTGGAAAGAATGGCTAACAAAGCAAACCATGCTCATCAATGAAAACAAATTAGCCAGCTTTGACCCAAAAGCCCGTGATTATTTAGCAGAAGAAAGATCCAAGTTCCTATTTGAAGGTAATAACGAAATGCCTGAAGGCTATGTGCCGCCTAAGGCTTAAAAAGCTAACAGACAGCATACTAAGAAGTTAAATTTGCTGACTGTAATTGAGTAATCTACTTTTAAAAAAGAATAATTTAATTTAACATGTAATCAAAAACTCCGCTTTCCGTTTATTAGAAGAGCGGATTTTTGCTATTTTAAATGCTTAAGTTCAACTCTATAAGCCCTTAATAGATGGAGGTAAAACTTCCGGTGTTTGAACTTTTGGAACTACTGGCACAACTGGAGCAGGAACTGGTGGTTGTAAGGGCTTTTGTGTGACCGTTGTTTTATAAAGATTAGGCGAAGCAACATAGGGAAAATCACGATCACCTATTGGTCTAACAAACGTATAAGTTGCAGGTGCGACGACTAAAATATTACTTGTTTTGGCAAATGCGTCATGCGGCGCAGGTATTGAAGCCAAACCAATTAATGGCGTTACTGCTACAAAAACTGCAGTACCAACAACCGTTATGACCAAACCCACAGGCCTGTATAGTATTACATCCAATAATACAAAGGCGGGGTCAGTTTTCTCCACGCTTTCTGAATTAGCATTTGCAGAACAGCATATTACTGATAATAAAATAAAGAAGCTGATTAATCTTTTCATAATTCCTTGCATGATAATGGATAAAAGATGGGTAAATCTAATCTAGTTTTTAATCATTGTCCAGAAAGTTAGAACCTACCAACTCAGATGACAATTTTACACCACAATGATTAAATTGATAAAAATCATGGCGTAGATTTACTCCTCAAATAACACACCAAGATCACTTTACAGCTAAATTGGACAATCTAAATCACCCTCAGCTAAAGCCCTCAACTTATCACCAACGTTTATTAAACCTCCGGATAAAGCCTGTGCAGTAATTCCACCATGCCCTCGCATTGCATTATAACCACCTACGCCTAATATTTTTTCCATCTTGGAGCAGGGATGGCAAAGTCCGGTTGTTTGAAATAACGCGTCACCAATACTGAATTTACTGTTTTTTAGCGCCAGCAAATTAATCCCTTTAACAACCAAATTACGTCGCAATAACTCTGGAGCAACAGCCTTGCCCAAAAATGACTCAATCACGGCTAAATGCTCCCATTGAATTAAAGTAACCTGCCGCTTACCACCTGCTCCGTTATATCGATCTCCAATTAAACCTGATCGCTGGCTCACCATAACTTCGTTGACTGTAATCATAGGCTCGCCTCGTGCCGGCCTTACGCCAATCCAAACAAGCTCTCCAGTATGAGGAAATACTTGCATTAATTCGGCAACATTTAAATTATTCACTGTGTCTTTAACTGCTCTATTAGTGATTTAATTGCCGATTCCTGCGCCATAATGTTTTGACATAATTGAAACTGAGCGCTTGCACGCTGTAAATTTTGTTTAGGATCGGCTACTTTAAAATAGCGATTACCTTCTAGGTAATCAGTATAAAACCGCACCCCCAACTCAAACGGAATTAATCGAATAGCTGCGAACAAATATTGATAATCATAGGCTGAAAAAAACACGCAAGTTTCGGATAAATAACTTTTTAATATCGCAGCACAAATCTCCAGATCAAATTGATTGGATTCCAATATATGACAGCAAGATCGCAAACAATCACCAATGTCGTAATGGAGTAATCCCGGCTTCACCGTATCCAGATCGATAATACTGACGATTTTTTTAGTGTGCTTATTAAATAGAAAATTATTTAATTTAGGATCACCATGGATAACCCGTAAAGCTAAAAATCCTTGCTGTTTTGCCGCCTCCAAGTCATTACAAATATGATCATGCTGAGCTATAAAATCTGCACAATAAATATCCTCACATTCAATTTGTTTGGGTGATTGAGTTAATATTTCTTGATAATGGCTTAAATACCCAGGGGCAATATGAAATCCGGGCAAGGTATCATGTAAAAGAGAAGGATCAAGATCACTCACTAACCGATGAAAATATCCTAGCGCAAAGCCTGTTTGTTGAGCCTGACTTAAATGAGTAAGAGTCTCCAAGCTTTCTGTATTCTCTATAAAACTGAGCGCGCGCCAGCAATCTCCAAGCTGATCCTGATAAAAATCTTGGTTGGTGAGAGTTTTTAAAAGATCCGGAATTTTCAGCTTTACTTCAACAGTTGGCTTTTGTTTTAGATGCCGATTTAAATTAATCAGATTATCCATAATCTGCTTGGGCTCAGGAAAAACGTTGGGATTTATTCGTTGTAAAACAAAGTGAGATGATTCCGTTGCAACCAGAAACGTATCATTAATTAAACCGTTACCCAATGGCGATATATTGGTAATCGTTTTGGCAAACTGCCGAGCAATAAAGCGTAGCGTGTTCATCAATAATTATTGAGTATTATCTAGCCTTGATTAAATTGGTCAAACTGCGCAGCGCCTGACCTCTATGACTTAATGAATTTTTAACATCCGCCGATAACTCAGCAGAAGTACAGTTATGCTCAGGCACCCAAAAAACGGGATCATAACCAAAGCCATTGGCACCAACGGGGCGATGCAAAATTCGCCCCTCCCAAACACCTTGAGCAATAACCGGAAATGGATCGTTGGCATGTTCCATAAACACCATAACGCAAATGAAACGTGCGGTCCGCTGCTCGTCAGGAACCCCTTTCAGCTCATCTAATAATTTAAGAACATTATCATGATCACTGGCACCAACACCTGCATATCGTGCAGAAGTAACACCCGGGGCGCCGTTTAAAGCATCGACAACCAAACCGGAATCATCGGCTATAGACGATAAATTGCAATGTAGAGCTGCATTTCGCGCTTTGATAATTGCGTTTTCTACAAAAGTAGAGCCCGTTTCATCAGCATCGGTAACATTAAAAGCCGACTGAGGAACAATCACTTGCTTAGCAAGAATAGCTTGAATTTCTTTAATTTTACCAAGATTGCTGCTGGCTAAAACAAGTTGTTGGGATGATAAAAAAGTCATAGTAAGGCCCAAGGTAAAAATTTTATCTTAAAAAACTGATCTGCAACCTAAATTGAAGTTTTTATTTTAAATATGATTTTCCAGTGCTTCTTGTTGTTTTTGCAGTAATTGCTTTATACCAAAGCTGGCCAGCTCAAGCATCGCATCCAGCTCTTCTTTTCTAAAAGCGTGTCCCTCCGCAGTACCTTGCACCTCGATAAAGGCAGCCGCATCATTCATGACCACGTTCATATCAGTTTCAGCGTTGCTATCCTCGGCATAATCCAAATCCAATACAGGAACCCCGTTATAAATACCAACTGATACAGAAGCGACTTGACCATGAAGTGGATTACTTTTAATCATTTTACGTTTAACCATTTTTTCCATAGCCAAAGACAAGGCAACAAAACCACCGGTAATTGCCGCAGTACGAGTACCACCATCAGCCTGTAAAACATCACAATCAATCGTAACAGTATGTTCACCCAACGCTTTTAAATCTACCGCAGCCCTTAAAGAACGACCTATTAAACGCTGAATTTCTTGTGTACGTCCGCCCTGTTTACCATGTGCGGCTTCTCGTCCCATTCGACTGTGTGTTGAACGGGGTAACATACCATACTCAGCAGTAATCCAACCCTCTCCTTTACCTTTAAGAAAACGGGGAACGTTCTTATCAACGCTGGCAGTACAAAGTACTCGGGTATCGCCAAACTCAACCAAGACAGAGCCTTCTGCATGTTTGGTATAACCACAGGTAAATTTTATATCTCTGAGTTGATCTGGATTACGTCCGCTAGGTCTCATGTATTTTCCGGCAAAATTAAAACCGACCAGTATACCTTAACTATAAACGATTAGGTTTCCAATTTTAAAACCCTTGGCAAAAAACTGAATTACCGTAATCCCTAAATTTAAACGTCTTGAATGCTATACTAATAACATTAAGTCTTTAACAAGAACAGGTGAATAATGATTAGAAGTATGACCGCTTATGCCGGCAATGAGGCCCGTATTGGAGATTCAACCTTAAATTGTGAATTGCGTTCGGTCAACCATCGCTACTGCGACATAACCATAAAATTACCTGATCATTTGCGATTTATTGAAGCTGATCTTCGCTCCCTTATTGCTGCAAAAATCAATAGAGGTAAGATTGAATGCTCATTAAGTGTTAAAAAACAGCCTAAAGACGCTCAACACTTTAACATCAACATCAATGCCGTTATTGCATTACTTGCTGCTACCGACCAAATTGAAGAACAAATGCAGGCATCTTTATCATTTTCAGCTTTGGATGTTTTAGCATTTCCCGGTATTCAGCAGGAACCGACTACTGACAAATCTCACCTTAATGAAGAAATCACCCACCTGGTCAAACAAACATTAACACAATTTCTGGAAGTTCGAGAACGGGAAGGCGCTCAACTAAAAGTGTTAATTGAGGAGCGCTGTATAAAAATGCAAGGCTTTGTTGCCTTAGCCAGTAAACGTATGCCCGAAGTTTTATTGTTAATTCGCAATAAATTAACCGACCGAATTACAGAACTGGTTGTACAACCCGACTTTGACCGCTTGGAACAAGAACTGGTATTTCTTGCACAAAAACTGGATATTACTGAAGAATTGGATCGACTGGACACTCATGTTACTGAAGTGCTGCGCGTTCTAAAAGAAAAAGACCCGGTAGGAAGACGACTGGATTTTTTAATGCAAGAACTCAACCGTGAAGCCAATACACTTGGATCTAAATCAACCGACAAAGAAATGACCCAAATAGCCATTGAACTAAAAGTACTGATTGAGCAAATGCGCGAGCAAATACAAAATATTGAGTAGTGTTTCAGGTCGTCCCAAACTGATTCATTACCCCATTCAAGGCTATGTAAATAAAGACTGTCTTGTTTCTTTCAGTTGCAAGTCCAACCTAACATACTGCATTATTTACTGGGCGGATAGACCACCCTTAGTCATTTGATAAGGATCAACAGCTTTATTAAAATTTTCCGTTGATAAAAACTTAAAGTGTTCATTAGCATCTGCTAACGAACAATTATTATCAACCGCATAATGCGTCATTTGCGATGCTTTGTCATAGCCGATAATCGGACTCAGCGCCGTAACCAGCATTAATGAGCTATGCAAATATTCATTAATTTTTTCCTTGTTAGGCTGAGTACCTTCCAATAAAAATGTTGTAAAGTTA
>JAPLRP010000044.1 GCA_026399095.1 Methylococcales bacterium
TGCACTTATTATACCATAACACATTGTTTATATTGAATATATTAGGCTTCTTTAGGGTGATTTACGGTTGTGCCATGAAAATTGGAGGGGGAGTAATTCGGGCTGCTAAATTTTCGTTGGTATTCTCGGACAGCCTCCTAGGCAATCAGGTGCCAGTCATATGGTTTTTAAAACACCATGGTCTGGCGATCCTCGCATTAATATCCAAAATGACAAAGGCAAAGCTAAGGCATACCAAGTTAGGCAGGTACTTTTAGCTATCGATAAGTTGAAGGAGTCTAAATATGAACATTAGCCACTATACATACAGAGTTACCTGGTCTCCAGAAGATAACGAGCACCTTGGCTTATGCACCGAATTTCCATCGTTATCTTGGCTTGCTTCTACTACCGAAGAAGCCTTAAAAGGTATTCAACAGATGGTGGGTGATATCGTCATTGATATGCAATCAAATGGCGAACCAATACCAACACCATTAGCTGAGAAAAACTATAGCGGTGAATTCAGGGTGCGTATTCCCTCCATAGTGCATCGCGCCTTAGCAATGCAGGCTGCTGAACAAGGCGTAAGTTTAAATAGACTAGCAAGTGCAAAATTAGCGGGTTAACTTAAATACCATTGGTATTGCGTTATTTCAGCCAACGACAATCTGTAGAGAGTGCTGAATGACCGCTTTTCAAGGTTAACCAGCCGTTTATTGAAAACTGGTAGATGTCTCTTTTGGGTCGTTAATACTCATTCAATTACGACTGAGTAAAATTACTAACATCGTTCTGACAGTTATTCAAAATCAACGCCTACAATCAGGCCTATTGGGTTGTTGCGGATGATTTTTAAATCGGGTTGACAATTTATCCATCATTTACGCATACTGAGGTGAAAACTAGGGTAGGACAGGAATGTGGATCATAAAAATGAAATAATTTTAGATGCTAACACTGCAAATAGCTGGTGTGAAGACGGGGATCATTTCGTCCGTCGGCGTCAAAAATCTTGGGAACGGAGTAATAGCGAAGGGAAGATTTTTAATCCCTGATAGCCATAGTGCATGTGTTTTCACGAAGTGAAACGTAGTGAAAATGCAGGCTTTATTAAACGGCGTAAAGTAATTGCGAAGCTATGCGAAACAACCCTTGTTGGGTATTAATCGAGCGAAGCAGGACGGGTCGGGGCAGTCGGAGTCATTGGCGGTCGCGTATTTTTTGCTGATTTTTCGAGCAGAAAACCCGGGGGAATCTTTCGCAAAAATAGCGACTCCCCCGCACTAAGTTATATACTAATAATCATTAGGTTAATGGTGACCAATGATTATAAAAAATGAATTTTATTTTTTCTATCAATGTCCCAATAGATTTTATAAAAAAAACCAATACAAAATTGCATCCACCAGGTCTCAAAATATCTACAAACAGACAATACCGAATGTTTTCAGTTTCATTAAAAGACTGATGAGACAAGGTATCATCGAAAATAAATAATTTATTGTCGCACCAATGATTTATTGAAGATCTGACTTTAATATAAGATCCTCTGTCACTGACATCGTTTATATTATAAAGCAGTCTTAAAGTTGCTCGTAATGGGCCAAAATGTTCTCGTGTACGCACACGCTTATTAAAAACAGAAATGCCTATGGTTTTAATATATTTATATTCTTCATGGAATGCAGGTACTGCAATAAAATTATCAATATTTTTCCCATACCATTTAAAAAAAATCATGCCTCTATTCACATTTTCAACGCGATCAGTCAACTCATTTAGAATATTTTGTGATTTAACCACTTCTAAAATACACTCAATTTCTTGCTGACAATCAATGGGTAAATCATGCATCTGATAAATTTTCTTATTAACTAAGGGTAATGTAAGCAAATCCATCAAAATATTAACCGGTGACAACAACCAAGTTAACAGACCATTACCCAAAAAATATCGTCGCAATAGACTTAGGTTTAAATTACTATTACGACTCACATCATAAATCCCACAACCTAGGTAAAACAACATAAGCTCAGGGTAATAATATGTCATCAGTGTTAATAACAAATATAAGGCGACTGACTGTAATTTAAACCATTTTTTCTTCATCTTTATTGAAATCAAGTTTTTTATTATTCTAGAGTTGCATATTGATTAATATACCATGCATATTAGTTTTCAATTAGCGTTGAAAAGAAGCTACTGCATTTATTTAAAGCGCGTCTTACACATCCTAATTTAAAGCCTATTATTTCCGAACTGTAATTCACCACGAATGTCCGGTTCAGAGAAGCCTAAATTCATATTCGTATGACCGGTTTGGGTCGAACCGTACGTTGAATAAAAATCTAACCCAGTTCAATTTACTAACAAAATTGACTGACTGTTGAGCCATAAGCGGTCGGACACGACTGTCCGCTTATGGACGATGAATATGGCAGAATGAAGGTGTGCAATGTGCTCAATTTAAATGGTGTTATCGTATCGTTTACTGTTTTGGCGTTTTGACACCCTTTAAAACCATTAAAATCAAGGGACACTGTTTTGAACAA